>JBIPOO010000420.1:0-2712 GCA_044379045.1 Saprospira sp. | reverse complement strand
GTCAACGCTACAGATGGGTATCGGTGCAATTCCTAATGCGGTACTTTCCTGCCTTGTAAACCACCGTAATCTTGGAATTCACAGCGAAATGATTTCAGACGGAGTATTAGCCCTTTTGGAAAAAGCTGTGATAAACGGGTCTGAAAAAACAAAACATCCTGGAAAGGTTGTGGCAAGTTTTGTAATGGGCACGAAAAAACTATACGATTTTATCAATGACAATCCTGCAGTTTTACTCCTAGATGCAGCCTATGTCAACAACCCTCGGATTATTGCTCAAAATCCAAGAGTTACAGCCATCAACTCTGCCATCGAAATAGATTTCACAGGTCAGGTTTGTGCCGATTCAATTGGCCCGCTGATGTACTCGGGCGTAGGAGGACAATTAGATTTTATAAGAGGTGCTGCTGGTTCCTATTGCGGTAAACCGATTATTGCGCTACCTTCGCTTACAAGTAAGGGTGAAAGCCGCATCAGCTGCAATCTGAAACTTGGTGCAGGGGTCGTAACTACCCGTGCAGATGTACATTTTGTTATTACAGAATATGGAATTGCAAATCTCTACGGAAAAAATTTGAAAGAACGTTCAAAAGAACTTATTTTACTTGCACATCCCGATCACAGGGAGCGATTATATCGCGAAGCACATGAATTAAGAAATATTTTTTGAATATATAAATCCCTGTCAGGGATAAAACATGAACCAATACTTAGAGCGCATCAGGAATAATCCGGATGAATTATTAAATTTTTTCAAAAAAATGCCCAAAGGTGCAGATATTCATCATCATGCATTGGGATCACTCCGCCCGGCTGATATTTTAAAAAAAGCCGCCGAGCTTGGTCTTTGGATTGATACTGCGGAGGGCTGGATTTATACAAATGAGCAGGTATCTACAATTCCGGCTGTTAAATTTAAGCTTGACCCACTGGCTGAACAATTCTGTCAAAACAAATGGACTATCGGCGGATTTGATGGGAAAGGCGATCCAGGGAAATATTTCTTTGATGTTTTCTTTAAAATCAGTCCGGTCTTTATCGGGCATGAGCCTTTTTGGTTTAATAAAATTTTGGAGGAGGCTGCAAAAGATTCGCTGCTCTATATAGAGACGCTTATAGAATGTCCAACTGTTTCAAAAAAAATTTATGAAATTGCCGAAAATTATGAAGGCTCATTGGATGAAAATTCTTCTGAGGCTGATTTTAGGGCATTTTTAGAATATCTGTCTCAAAATGGATTGGATAAATTGAAAAAAGAGGCTGTTACTTTATGTGATTCATGGATTGATTCAGTTTCTAATCAAGCGACACAGATAAAATTTCAGCTATATACAGTTCGGAATCTGCCCCCTAAGGCTGTTTTGGGACAATTGATACTTTCTTACGCTACAGCATCAGAATCTGATAACATTGTAGGGGTAAATCTGGTTGCACCCGAATATGACGAGCTTTCGCTTCGTTATTATAGTATGCATATGCGTGTCTGCCGCTGGCTATCCAAGTTGTTTCCAACTGTAAAACTTGCTTTGCATGCTGGGGAACTTTGTGATAAACTTGTTGAGGATGAACATTTAAAATTTCATATCTTTGAAGCGATTTCTGTTGCAGGAGCCAAAAGAATAGGGCATGGGGTAGATCTGATGTCGGAATCGAATAGAAATTATATCTTTGATACAATGTCTGAAAAGCCTGTCGCAATTGAAATTTTACCCGAAAGTAATCAATTTATTCTTGAAGTTTCTGGGGATGAACATCCTTTCGAATCTTATCATCGTTCAAAAGTACCCATTGTAGTAGCAAGTGACGATCCTGGAGTTTTGAATACAAACTTGGCGGCACAATTTCAAAAACTTGCCATCGACTTTCCATATTTATGTTACGATGATTTTAAAGGATTTGCCTTCAACAGTATTCGGCACAGTTTTTTAAGTAATGAATTAAAGGAAGCCTTAGTCCTGAAATTAGAAAATCAATTTGTTGAATTTGAACAGTTTGAAAATTAAAAATATATGAAAACAGTCGCCCACCTGCTCTCAGTTTTTTGTCTGATTACTTTTTTTTCCTGCGATCGCAGAGGCGATGAGTTATGGGAGGACGAAAAAAATCAGATTCGAAGCTATCTTCAGAATAATGGCGTCAACTATTTTACGGAAGACCCAGCGTCGGGTTACTTTCATTATTTTACCGATGCTGACGGTACGGGAGGTCGACCCAGTTCAAATTCAACAATTGAGGCTGTTTATAGTATTAGAGGACTCGATGGTACTGTTTTTACAGCATCTAATCCAGGCGAAACCAAAAGAATAGTATTGTCGGAAAGTGTTGTAGGACTTCAGTTGGGAATGCCCAAATTTACAATCGGAACTAAAGGTTTTTTAATCTTGCCATCTCGCCTGGCTTATGGAAAGAAAGGCTATACTGATGACTATGGCGATGAGATTATTCCGCCAAATACAGTTTTGGTGATTTATATCGAACTGGTGGATGTACACCCCCATTTCTAAGGTATTAATGCCCTAACAATTGCGGCCTTTTTAATAAGGTAAAATACCAGTTTTTTGTGAAACAAAATCTAGCCGCTCTCAAACGTGGTCAGTATTGTCTGTTTAATCGGTGTTTGAAATCTTATCTAAGTAGATAGGTTTTTCTTCTTTTTTACTGTGTAGGTTTTTTACAAAAGTGCGACTAATTTGCATTGATATTTCGATAATT
>JBIPOO010000135.1:0-10141 GCA_044379045.1 Saprospira sp. | reverse complement strand
GTTGAAATACTCGGTGGTATCAATTTGAATTCGATAGTTTTGAATATTTGCAAAAGTATTTCCTGTAGACGCTTTAAGTGTAATTGCTTGCTCGGGCACAATGGCAAATTCAGGAGGGTATACAGGAATAATGGCATCCGAAATAATCTGGACAGGATATCTGATGACAATATTGTTTTGTTCTGCTGCGGGATTAGGCGATTCTGAAACTTCTTCATCGGCATCTATTTTTATTTCAAAAAAATTAATACCCAAGGCTTGTTGTCCGCCAACAGGGACTTCTACTGTTACCCGCTGATTATAATAAGGTGCATTAATCTGTTGTCTGCTGACAAAATCTGTCTGCCCGTTTGGATATTCCCTGTTAATTTCAATGTAAAAAACTGTGTCGATAGCTTCGCCAAGGTTATAAATGTCCAGGTTTAGTTCGAAAGTACTCATTTGGGTACTTACCGGACTGGGGCTATGGCTAACAAGCGGCTCGTTGATAAAGTAATCGGGTCGAAGTCGGGTATTCATCCTGAATCCCGGGTCTCCATGATAACACATATACTGAGCACCCATTTGAATAATGGTTCCATATCCGCCTGAATTTTCCAGTTGTTCGATGGTAGATTTTGCAGCGGCAGCTGCACCTTTACCAAAATCGGCACCACTAATTTTAGTGTAAAATATATTGGCAAATGCGTTCAATGAATTTAAGGCTGCAGCACCTACCGAAGCGAAAAATACGCTGGCACCTGCATCAGGTTCAAAAATAAATTCTTCGCTGATTCGTGTGCCATCTTCAAATATAGTACCACCGTAGCAACCTAAAGAAATGAACATTGGATATTTCTGATAGTTGTTATAGTTTTCGGGTCTGTCGAGATTAAAATCGAAACTATTTGCAGAGGAGTGACCGAAAAAGGTAACCAAAGAGACGCCGCTGTTAATCATGGAATCGAGGTAAGCTGACTGTGCAGCTTGAATAGGATTACTCGAAGTTTTGAAAAAAGAGGTAACATTACCGCCATAGCGTGGTCCTTCAATGATATCTTTCATCGCATCGAGGTTTTGACGAATGAGGGTTTGTTGCGCACTATTTGAACCTCCGCCCAAATGTATCACGTTTTTCATCCACCCTCTGTCCTCTAGTGTTTGAGCCTGCGATTGTTGATTTTCTACATCCCTGATTTTCTGCAAATATAAACTTACCTGATCTCCGCTGGTTGCAGCCAGACGACCTACAGGAATGATTGGGGCATCCGATCCAAGCTGTGAAAGCAGTAGATGGTCGCTCGGCGGATAGCCGAAGCTGGGTATGAGGTGATCAAAAGTATTGAAATTCCTTACACTGTTGTAAATGCGACCCTTACCGATGAGAAATATATATTCGGGGTTGTCCCATTCCTGTTTTAGATAGGCTGCAAGATTTCTTATGGATACAGGATGCATGTCGATACCATATCCAAATTGGTCGAAAACCTGCATAATGTCGATAACAACAGGATTGAAACCGGTTGAAGCTCTGTAAGCTGCATATTCAACAATTGGATTATTACCCAGTGAGTTGATGCTCAGCTTGGGATGATAAACGATGATGTAATTTCCATTGTAGTTGCTGTAATCGGTAAAGTTTACAGCGTTTAAGGCACCAACGGTTTTAATACCATTGGAGGCTGAGGTGTTTATCAACACTAGTTCACGCTCTGTTGTAGAAGGAGGTAAATCTGTCAGTACTCTACTGCCATCCCAAAAACATCTGATGCGCAGGTTGTTTGTCAGGTCGTAGAGAAATATTGTCTGCCCTGAAGCCCCGGTACCATTGAAATTACTGATTTCGAGGTATTTTCGGCTGCTGCTGGGGCCAATTTTGAAATAAAAGGATGCCGAACCACCAAAATCGAAAGCTCTGGGATAAATTATATCGATAACACTGGCAGAATGCAGGTCGCTGCTATTGCTCAAACCCTGAATGTTTACGGGCGTATTACTCAACAAAAGATTATTTGGTATAGCAAAATTATGCGTTCCTACGCTATCTCCGGCAAAGCTGGTGCTGAATACCAGACTGTTCGATACCCTGATTTCAAGATTGTGAATTACGTTATTTGCTGAATATAGCCGTACTTTTCCCGTTGACTGAGGACCAGAATAAAAAATATTAGACAGGGCTATGTTATGCGTTTGATTACTTTGTTTATTACTTCCCCAACCCTCGCCAAAATCGAAGCTTGATTTAGTGAGTAATTCAGTTGAAATCTGATATTCCTTACCGCGCTGCCAACCGCTGGTAATGGGCAATACCGCCCTCTGCATGTAGAAGTTGTCTTTTGGTGGCAGATTTGACAAGTTTGAGCTGCTGTTGCTGAATTGTCGGGATGTTCCACTATTGTTCACAGTCAGGAAATAAGCTGCAGTGTCTGTAATAGCTGAATACTCGGTATTAAAATGGTGATTTGCATTGTAATACAGATTTACATCCATTTCTCCGCGATGTTTTTTACCATAAAATTCAATAAAATCGACAGTGTTTCCATTCATTTGTACATAACAGGGTATCTCGGAACCCATACTAAAAATCTGATAATTTCCTGCCTGAAGACCGCTTGTGCTAATTCCTGCATTGTTGAGTGCTGAGGCCGGAATACGATAAAGGCCATCTTCTACAATTTTCATCTTGTAGTAAGTTTGGCCATAATTTATCCACTCATTACCAAAATTGCCATTGTGCATTTGGCCGAGGCATATGTTAGTCAGTGCAAAAAACAGTAAAAGCGCGTAAAATTTCTTGCTCATATCCGAATTCTTTTTTTTGAATTTTGCTGAATTATTGTGCTTTTTCAATAGCCTGTTTAAAGTATTCATAGTTTATATCAACCCTGAGCGACACAATATGCGATGGTAAAACACCAGAGTTGCCACCGAGATTACTAAGGGCATAGTCGATTCTTACGGAATAAATCTTGAATCCTACGCCAAAATTAGGCTGAATGGAAAAAACAGATTTTTCATCTATGTTTGTAAAGCGCTGAAAATTATTGATACCGCCTCTTAAGAAAACAATATTTTCATAGTCGAGTTCAAATCCGAAGGCCGGATCCATACTGAATGGATTTCCACTAAGCAGCACATTTCTCTTTCCATCAGTACTTACAATCAGGTCCAATTCTGTAAGAATACCCATAGTTTTTGGCTTTTTACCCTCTTCCGGATTACCCTTATTGAGGTTAAACCTATGGTTAAATGCAGCACCGAGTATTATCTGAGGCTTTGTTATTTCGAAAGATTTTATTGGAATTTCATTTCCTGTTAAGCCCAAAACCTGTCTTTGAGTAGAGTCGAAATTGAAGCTCCATGCATTGAAAGTAGTAGTAATATCTTTGAGTGTTGCACCAAACTGAAAATTTTTGTTAAGTTTGTATTGAGCACCAAGATCTACTCCGAAACCCCATGAATTTGCAAATTTACCAACTCGACGGTAAACAATCTTTGGAGTTGCACCAACCGAAAGCCCAATTTTTTCAAATTTTTGAGCATAGTTGAAGAGGAAGGCATAATCAGCAGCCGAAAATTCGGTAACATTGTTGTAATTAACGCTGCCATCATCCTCATAAAGCGAAAGGGTATTTGGAATACCATCGACACCAAAACGAATAAAAGAAAACCCGACATAGCGTGGCTGTCCTTTGATGGGCATACCAAAACCGACATAATCATATTTGCCTATTCCGCCAAACCATTCAGCATGCATAGCACCTATCTGTAGGTCGGTATTTATGTTGCAAAGTCCGGCAGGATTCCAAAAACTTGCTGTGGCATCGCCCACATGAGCTGTCATAGCCGAACCCATACCCTGAGCTCTGGCACCGAGACCTATTGATAGAAATTCATTGCTGTATTTTTGAGCAGAAATGATGGTTGTAGATGACAGTAAAATTAAAGCTGATAGCAATAAATATCTCATATGACAGTGCAGTAGCTGTTTTGTAAACAATCGTTCGGAAAAGCAAATTTCATACAAAAAGTTAGCGCTTCCTAAACATGACAAAATTATAAATTTTTTCCAAAAAATGTGCATTTGCGCCCACTTTATATAAGTAAATCGAAAATAAGCTAAAAAGGGTTTAAAAAAAATGTCATAATTTTTCTGACTATGTATTATATTCGCCCCAAACTGAAGAAAAACACTATGCAGGCATTCGAAAAGTTGAGAGCAGACTATCTTGCTTATGCAACCCAACAGCATTTCCAAAGCTATCAGCCGCGCGAACTCTATGAGCCGCTCGACTATATTTTATCCTTAGGCGGCAAACAAATGCGACCTATTCTTTTGTTGAGCGCTGCCAGACTTTTTGATGAAAATGTTGTAGGAATTTCTTTACCTGCGGCATATGCCATTGAGCTTTTTCACAACTTTTCACTTATCCACGACGATATTATGGACAATGCTGCTGTTCGCCGTGGCAAGGCAACTGTTCATGAAAAGTACGGAAACAGCACTGCGATTTTGTCGGGTGATGTGATGCTTGTGTATGCTTATCAATATCTTGCTGCATTAAAAACTGAAAAGCTTCAGCAAATTCTTCAAATTTTTAACGAAACTGCAATTGGCGTTTGCGAAGGTCAGCAGATGGACATGAATTTTGAAAAGCTCGAACAAGTAAGTGTTGGTTCTTACATTAGAATGATAGAATTAAAGACATCTGTGCTTCTTTACGGTGCTATGAAAATTGGTGCATTAATGGCCAAAGCAAGTGAAAATGATGCAGAAAACATAGCAGCATTTGGTCGAAATATGGGCATAGCATTTCAATTGCAGGATGATTATCTCGATAGTTTTGGCGATGAAAAGACCTTTGGTAAAAGAATTGGCGGCGACATTGTGCAAAATAAAAAAACCTATCTTTACATAAAAGCGTTGGCACAGGCTCCTGAAATTGACAGGAAAAAAATATTTGATTGGTATAATAATGATGTTCAGGCATCCGATGAAAATAGAAAAATCGAAGAAGTTAAATCAATTTTTATGTCATCAGGTGCCGTAGATGAATTGGAACGAGAGATTGAAAACTATAAAAATAAAGCCTTATCTGCTATGTCAAATATAAATGCAGATAAGGTAAAAAAGCAGGAATTGATTGATTTTTTGCATTTTATCATGCAGCGACAAAACTGATAATTTTACAAAGACTACTTTAAACTGACCTGAATCTATGTTGCGCTTAGTCCTGCTTATTTTTGTGGGCTGGGTTATGGTAAACAATCTTTTCGCTGAAGATTTCGACCACAACTCAGATGCTTTGCTGCTCGAAAATGCAGCAGCTGAAATCGTATTACTCGATAATGAAAATGCCCGAATCTATATCAATCGTTTCCTGCATATCGCAATTTCAGAAATGGATAGAAGCGGGATTCCCGCCAGTATAAAGCTTGCTCAGGGAATTTTAGAGTCAGGATCGGGTACAAGTCAGCTTGCAAAATATGCCCATAACCATTTTGGTATCAAATGCGGTGGAAGTTGGAAAGGCAAAACTTATTTCATGTGGGATGACGATGTGGAAAAATCCTGTTTCAGGGTTTTCGACAAAGATGAGGATAGCTACATTGCGCATACGGAATTTGTTGCCAATCCGATCAAATCATCGCGCTATGGTTTTTTGTTCAAATTTTCGAAATACGATTACAAAGCCTGGGCAAATGGACTGCAGAAAGCTGGTTATGCAACCTCGCAAACCTATGCAAGTGCACTTATTTCAATTATTGAGCGTTATCAGCTATACAAATACGATCACCTCACTTTCAAAACCGAAACAGTTGCCTCAGGCGAAATGGACAGTGTTTTTTATGTAGCTGTTGCCGAGCCTGAAATAAAACCAATTGATACTACATATACAGAAGCTTATGTTTTGATACCTGATCCTTTTGGAAATATCAGGGATTCTGTGCGAATTCTCTTAACAAAATCAACCTTCGAGGTAAATGCTTTGTTAACAGTTTATGTTCAGTCCAAAGATGATGTAACTTCAATTGCCAAGCGCTATAAAATTTCAGTTTCGAAACTAAAAAAATTTAATGAGATTGATCAAACAATAAATCCGAGAGTCGGGCAGTATATCTTTTTGCAAAAAAAGAAGAAAAGTTATAATGGTGGCGAAATGTATCATACTGTGCTCGAGGGGCAGTCAATGTATGATATTTCGCAACGCTATGGCATTATGAAAAAAGAGTTGCTTAGATTAAACAAAGTGTATAAATGTAAATCACCCAGCCCAGGAACACTCATCAGGCTGAAAAAGATAACAAAAACAAAATTATTAACAAAAAACTAATTTTAAAATGGATAGTAGTTATATGACAATTGACAGCAATGAGGAAATAAAACTCATTCGCGAAACAGCCAAAAATTTTGCAGATAAATACATCAGACCGAATTTGATGGAATGGGACGAAGCTCAGTTTTTTCCGAGAGATGTATTCACCAAAATGGGTGAACTGGGTTTTATGGGTGTTGTTATACCGGAAGAATATGGTGGAACAGGCCTAAATTATCAGGCCTACATTACCATCATTGAGGAAATTTCAAAAGTATGCGGTTCGGTTGGTCTTTCATTAGCTGCGCATAATTCATTGGGAACTAATCATATTTACATGTTTGGTTCTGAGGAGCAAAAACAAAAATACCTTCCTAAACTTGCCAGTGCCGAACATTTGGCTTTCTGGGGACTTACAGAGGCAAATACAGGCTCGGATGCAATGCGTATGAAATGTGTTGCACAAAAAGACGGCGATTATTACATCATCAATGGTACCAAAAACTGGATTACACATGGTATTAGCGGCGATGTTGGAGTAGTATTGGTCAGAACAGGTGATTTGCTCGACAGTCATGGTATTTCTGCATTTATTATCGAACGTGGTTTCGAAGGCTTTGGTGCGGGTAAAAAAGAAAACAAACTTGGTATGCGCGCATCAGAAACTGCCGAATTGATTTTCGATAATTGCCGCGTACACAAAAGTCAGTTACTTGGTAAAGAGGGAGAGGGTTTTATACAGGCTATGAAAATTTTAGACGGCGGCCGTATTTCCATTGCATCCCTTTCGCTGGGTATTGCCAAAGGTGCCTACGATGCATCTGTTAAATATTCGAAACAGCGCGAACAGTTCGGACAGCCTATTGCAAACTTTCAGGCTATCGCTTTCAAACTTGCTGATATGGCTACTGAAATTGAAGCAGCCGAGTTGCTTACCCGCAAAGCTGGCGCGCTCAAAGATGCTCACTTACCTGTAACTAAAGTTTCGGCAATGGCAAAATACTATGCTTCTGAAGTTTGTGTAAAAGCAGCAACCGAGTCAATTCAAATTCACGGGGGGTATGGTTATACCAAAGATTTCCCGGTAGAAAAATTCTTCAGGGATTCAAAACTTTGCACCATTGGTGAAGGTACCTCCGAAATTCAAAAGCTTGTGATTTCCAGAAATATAATGAAAGAGGCATAATAATTACCCTTTTAAAAGAGACTGCCGTTCATTTTTTTGAGCGGCATTTTTTTTTAGGCAAGAGGCAATTCAACATAAAAATTGGTGCCGCTGCCTTCTTCCGATTTGAAATATATTTTCCCTTTTGCCGACTCTACAATACCCTTCGACATGGTAAGTCCTATTCCGGAACCGGAGGTCTTTGTGGTGAAATATGGAGAAAATATATTATCCTTTCTGTCGTCGGGTATACCAATTCCATTATCGCTTACAACGATGACGGCACTGTTTTCCGATTTATGAAGGCCTACGCTGATTTTTCCCTGCTGATCGTCGGGAATCGCCTGAATAGCATTTTTAATAAGGTTGTTCAACACCCTGGTTATTTGGTCAGTGTCGGCAAAAATGGATAAATCTTCATTGGGAAGGTCGAGTTCAATTTCAATATTTTCTTCTGTGGT
Organism: Saprospira sp.; assembly: GCA_044379045.1. Classification (GTDB taxonomy): domain Bacteria; phylum Bacteroidota; class Bacteroidia; order Chitinophagales; family Saprospiraceae; genus Saprospira. The sequence goes on along the minus strand of JBIPOO010000135.1, from coordinate 2,219 downwards.
AAAAAGATTACAGACATCTTCAATGAGCTGATTGAGTACAAAAACCTCATTTTGGGGAGCTGGCATTTTTGCAAAACTAGAAAACTCGGAGGCTATGTTCGAGAGAATATCGATTTGCGTAATAAGGCTTTTGGATATTTTTTTTATCATATCTCTGGCCTTTTCAGGATCTTTGTCTGAAACTCTTTCCAGCATTTGAATCTGTAGTTTCATTGGAGTAAGCGGATTTTTTACTTCATGCGCTACCTGACGTGCCATTTCCCTCCAGGCCGATTCGCGCTGAGTTCTTGCTAATTCTCGGCTCGATGCTTCTAACTGTTCTATCATTAAATTGAATCGGTGAATGAACTCGGTAATGTCTTCGTCACGGCTTTTCCAATCGATTTTTTCATTTTTCCCACCTACCTGAATTTTACGTAGCTTATCGCCAATAATTGATAGTGGTCTTGTAACCGATTTTGCCAGTGCAAAAGCAACAAGGGCTGCCAACATTAAGAAAATCACATAAACATTGAAAAGTGTGCCCAAAAATTCCGCGACGTCCTGTGACTGAAGATTACTGTTACCGGCAAAATCGTATGGAAGGTTTAAAAAAGCGACAATTTTATCATTTTTATCTTTCAGAGGAACATAGCCCGAGAGATATTCAAATTTATTGATGCGCTCTGTTTGGGTTAATTTATTTTCATTATCATTTTTTAATTTGTAAAAGGCAGTAGGGTTCATCTGCCTGCTTATTAGTCTGCGACCAAAAACGGCATCCTGTGAACTTGACAAGAGTTGTCCATCGGCATTGAATATATTTACATCAATTTTATGAATATCAGACAATTCACGGGCATTTGGAATTTTAATAATAGAGTCTGAATCGTTGATTAGTTGCCAACCTGCTGTTTTTACAACGCTGTCAATTTTTCTTTCCAGTCTCGATTTGTGGTATTCGTTGTATTCATCGCGGAAATATACTATCGTAATAATACCAATTGCTACGAACGATAACAGACTGACAATGACAATTCCTTGTTGAATTCTCTCCTGTAAAGAAATTTTGAATGAAATATGAAAAAGTCTGATTTTGAATATCTTATTAAAGATAAATGCAAAAAACAACAAAGTGATTACTAAAATGATTCCCGAACAAAAGAGATATGAAAAAATACTGAAGGGTTTGATATAGTTTTCTTCAGGTATTAGGGCGATTCCGACATACTCTTTATCATTCGACAGCGCAATGTAGGTTTTATTGTCCTTTTTTAAGTTCAGTAATTGTTTGTTTCTGTTCGGTTTTTTATCGAAATTGTAGGAATTTGGGAAATTTTCATTTTTGCTGTAGATCAATTGATTTTTTTTGTAAACGGCAATTGCAAATTCATTTTCACTTTTTTTGAGCATATCTTTTGAATTGCTCATCAATTCTACATAAACGCTTGATTCTTCTATCTCCTCTATTGGACTGAGTTTGATTACTATTGTGCCCGAAAGTATGTTTTGCTTCTTTAAAGGGATGAGCGACCAGTAATTGTAGCGGGCGCTGTCTAAAGATTGGAAATAGAGATTTTCACTACCTGTTTTTTCAGACAGCGACAAATTCTTCATGAGTACTTCGTTGGGTATATGTTCGGGTCTCTTGGCGTTGCCGGCAGAGTTATAAATGCTAATTTCATATTTATAACGACCGAAAAACGCATTGTCGAGATAGAGATAGGTAAGCCTTTCTTCTACCTGGCTGTATGGGATATAGGGCGAACTTAGATATACATAAAAAAACTCATCTTCGGCAATAGTCTTTTCGAGGGTGTAAATTTTATCTTCCAGTTCATAATCTCTCTCGTTTAGTAAACTTTTCAGATAGTTCGTCCTCGTTAATACCGATTTCTCGATATTCGATTTTTCAATCATGAAAGTGGCCAAAACTGAAAAGAAAAATATCCAGATACTAACCCAGACAAAGGACAGAGACTTTTCCTTGCTGAAAAAATGGAGGATAACTACCAGTACAGTAGAAAAAAACAAGGTAAATAGCATACGCCAAAAATCCTGACTGATGCTAAAATTATAAACAGAAACCAGAAAAAGTATTAAAAGTCCAGCGCTGAAACTATCTTTATTTTTGATCCCATACAGTTTGATTTGCCTAAAAAGTTTATTGGAAATGATAAAAAATGAGAGCAACAAAACAAGTACTCCAAAAAGTGCAAAGAATGTAAAAATATTAATTT
>JBIPOO010000134.1:0-10162 GCA_044379045.1 Saprospira sp. | reverse complement strand
TCCTGAAATCTCCCGTTTTGCTTGGTTGATGAGTTTGTTCTCTCTCAGCTCATCCTGTGGCTTTTTTTTGTCATAACTTTTATTTTTTGACTTTTTTATTAAATTACATATCTTTGTAAAGATATGAAAAAGCCGGTAACTGATACCGAAGGTTTAGTTCAACAGCGGTTTTGCGTTATGGGGGCTGTTGTGCTTCGTAGAAACATTTGTGTAAAGTTCAACATTTGTGCTTCGATTGAACAGTAGTACTAAAAATCCCCCACATCGCAAAGCCGCAAAACGTTATAAGAAATTTTAAAAGACTGCCAGCAGTATGAAAACATACCTTCAAGACATAATAAACAGACTTTCGCAGTTTAGTGAAAAGCTCGACAATACAACACTATTTATTGATAAACCTTGGGTATTAATTGACGCTGAATCTAATTATCATAAATACATTTTTAAAAGAGATGGTCAATTAGTTATGTCTCTTAACGGGCAAGTTCAATTAGGTAAATGGGAATATTTGACAGGAGCAAAGTCTATACTGATTGACAGAATTAAAGATAAGATTTTATTAAACCAATCTTTTTTTGACAGTGCTGTTATGGTGCTAAGAATTGACGGAACTAATAATGACCTGTTCATTTTAGCAAACGAAACTATAATACCAGACTTAGACGTTAAGAAATATATCCAATCTGTTACTTACAGAAAATTCAATGTCATTACTGGACGACTTGAAAACGGAAAGACTTTAGAAATCTACAGAGGCTCATCAGAGGCTCCATTACAAATTGGAATGAAAGCTACAATTGATGGCGAACAGCCAGATGATGGAAAGTATAAATCTCAAAGCACAGGACGGTATTATGAAATTCGAAACGGCAAACTTTTTAGAATAACTCATCCTGTAAAGTATCAAACTGTTCACGGTGTAAGCATAGTCATTGAACAAGTTTACGAAAATTCAATTTCACAAGGCGACTTGGCTTATGTTGACAATCAACCAGCAAAGACAGGCAAATATAGACTTAGAACTTTTAAGTCCTTGACCATAGTCAATGGTGTAATTACAAAAACCTCAATATTTTGACATAAAAAACGGCTTTTTACAGCACATTTGCAATAGGCGGCGTTTCGTGCTCCGCAGACAGTTTTGCGGTAGCCGAAAGTTCAGTTCTCCGCATAAACATTAGTGGTAAAAATCCCGCCCATCGCAAATCTGCAAACCGTTAGCGGTTATTACAAGGAACATTAATTACAAAAACGATTACACATAAATGAATTTATTAAAAAACATTTTTGGTACAAATGAGGTTCAGGTTAAGACTTATCAGGACTTTTGGACATGGTTTGAAAATAATGAGAAAACTTTTTTTAAAATTGTTAAAAGCGGAAAAAACATACAAAGAGACTTTTTTAAAAAACTATCACCAAAGCTTGCTGAACTTAAGGACGGAATTTTCTATCTTACTGGAATGTATGATGAGAATACAGCAGAATTGATTTTGACACCTGACGGAACTGTAAAAAATATTGTTTTTGTTGAAGAGCTTATAAATTTTGCACCAATAATTCCAGGTTGGAGATTTACATCACTTAAACCATCAATTGACCTAAAAAATGTTTGTATTAATATGTCAGGTTATATTTTTGATAGTGAAAGTTTATTCTTCTACTCAAACGAATATTCAAAATATCCAGACGAAATAGATATAACAATAATTCATAAGAACTATAAAGAAGAAGATAAGTCTGCTATTACAAATGGAACATTTATATTTCTGGACAATTATTTGGGGGAACTCAATTTTGTTACTAAAATAGACAATGTGAAAGTAATTGGAAAAAATCAAGCTGAAAAAGAGCTTATTCCAATTGAAAAGCTTAAATCGTTCATAAATTGGCGCGAAAAGGAATTTATAGAAAAATATGAAGGTAAAAGATATGACACAGAAAATGACGCATATGCAAGTTTGGAAGCAGAGCTGAAAAATGGTAAACCTTTGATAGCTGTTGTTAATACAACACTATTAGAATGGGAAAGCAAAGCCTCACATCCATGGATATTGAACATTGCAGTTAAATATAATGGAGAAGACAATAATGGTATGCCAGACAATGCTACTTATGAATTGTTAAACAAGTTTGAAGATGAACTAATGATAGAGCTAAAGGATTTTGATGGTTATTTGAACATTGGCAGAGAAACTTCAGATAGTATAAGAGAAATTTTTTTTGCTTGTAAGGACTTTAGAAAACCATCAAAAATTTTGTTTGAAAAAATAAAACATTACACAAATATACTTGAAATAGACTATGATATTTATAAAGACAAATATTGGAAATCTCTTGACAGATTTAGACCGATTTAATAAAAAAAACCAAGCCGCTAACATGCTATATACGTCATGCCGCCTGCCGCAGGCGCAACACAGGCGGCACGCCGCATATAGCTGCTATCCGTTAGGCGTCATTTTGTAGAACCGTCCGACTGTGACAGAAATTAGAAAAGAAAATGAGAATATCACCAATAATAGAAGTGGACGAATTGCTGAAAATTTACAAAAATTCTGATGTAATGATTTTCGAAGTAAGCAACAGTAAAAATGCTAAAACCAACTATGAGACGGAACATATTGAAGGTGCGTTTTTTGTTGACTTAAACACTCAATTAGCAGACATTAAAAACGACTTTTCAGAAGGTGGACGACATCCATTGCCCAAAATAGAAACCTTTGCTAAAACCTTGACCGATTTAGGGATTTCAAAAAACAAGCATATTGTAATTTATGACGACAAAAACGGTTCAAATGCTTCTGCAAGATTTTGGTGGATGCTAAAATCAGTTGGTCACGAAAAAGTTCAAGTTTTAAACGGTGGACTTAATCAAGCTAAAAATAATAATTTACCATTGAGTTCAAAAAAAGAAAGTGCTCAAACACTATCCGAACCTTATCAAATTGACAAATGGAATTTACCAACAATCGAAATTAACGAGGTTGAAAATGTATCACAAAATCCTAATTATTTGGTAGTTGATGTTCGGGACACAGAACGATACGACGGAATATCCGAACCAATTGATTTAGTTGCAGGACATATTCCAGGAGCGATAAATATTCCATTTACTGAAAATTTAGATGTGAACGGATTATTCCTTAAACCTGACGAATTAAGGAATAAGTATGAAACATTATTTGGAGATATTAACAATGAAAACATTGTAGTTCATTGTGGTTCAGGAGTAACGGCTTGTCATACCTTGTTAGCATTAGACTATGCAGAAATGGAAATACCCAAATTATATGTTGGTTCGTGGAGTGAATGGAGCAGAAACAATAAAATGATAGAAAAAACGAACGACTAACATCGGTTTGTCAATATGGCGGCTGAAGTGCTAAATTCAAGTTCAGTTCTTCGATTGAACTTTTGTGCAAAACTGAACATTTGTGCTTCAATTTCCGCCACATCGCCAAGCCGCAAAACATTATGTGCAACCCAATTAAACCATTTTATAAGTATTTAGTCTAATGGGTTTAATCACTTAAATTGAATTAAAGATGAAGAATTTAACGCTCGCAATCGGGGTAATATTTTTAACTACAAGCGTTTTTGCCCAAACATTTAATCTGACCGTAAACAATGGTTACGGCTCAGGAACCTATCAAGCTGGTGACACAGTCCACATTTGGAGTGTTGCATACGACAGCACAAAAACATTCGGTCAATGGACTGGAGATGTTGCTTCGTTACATCGACCCAAAGAATGGCATACAATCTTGACTATGCCAAGTCAGAACATTTCTGTTACAGCCGTAATTGATAATATGCCTGCGTATTCAATCACTTACGAGCTTATGCAAGGGCTTAATAATCCATTTAATGTATATTACTATTTTCCTCCCAATCCAATAGGTATTGTTTACCTTTTTCACGGAACAGGGGGTAGTGCTGAAAACTTTATTTATGGCGTGGAAAACAGAAGTTTCACCAATGCCGCAATTGCTAGAGGTTATGCAGTAGTTTCAATGGATGCAGAGGAGGTTACTTTAAACCAGGATATTGACGGAGATGGCGGAAGAAGATTTATGACACAGCCGATTGATACCATCAACAATGTTGATTATAGAAACATCAAAAAAATAACTGTGGAATTCATTAACCGTGGTTGGATAACCGCAAGCACACCGAGATTTTCAATAGGAATGAGCGCAGGTTCAAACTTTTCTGCTGCTGTTTCTTACATCTGGAACTTTACCGGAGTAGGCTATTGTTCAAGAGCCCAAAATACAGGTTTTGATGTAAGACTAAGTCCTTTTGCATACAGACTTGCCAGATATGATGACAATCCTTCTTACAACTACCCTATTGGACTTCAACAGGCAATGGCTAATGTTGCCGAACTTCAATCAAGAGGAATTTGCAATGATTTGTATGAAAACGACCGTCAACCTATTTACCCAGAAAGATTTGCGCGAGTGCCTGGAATTTCAGTGGCAAATTCTATTTTAATATTCGATGAACTTGTTGCAAACAATCAAATAGATGTTGATGGATATGCACTTAACTCAAGTTTAATACAAACAAATGTAACGGCTAATCCAAGTGCTTACCCAACTATAGTCAGTTTTATCAATAATGGTATAACAGGTATGGTTTCTCAAATTGGGGCATCCAATGCAGAACATAGTTTTTACAGTGATTACAACGCTGCAACACTTGATTTTTTTGCTGATCCTTGTGGGCTGTCAGTGGGTTTAGAAAATATAGAAAATAAAAATCAAAAGTTAGTTGTTTTCCCTAACCCTTTTGAGAATAAAATAAGCATAAAAGGTGCAATTGGGACTGAAAATTACTTTTTGACAAATATGTTCGGACAAACAATCTGGTCAGGGACACAAATACAACAACAGGACTTTTCATATTTAACAAATGGCATTTACTTCTTGACCGTAACTGAAAATTATAATAAACAAATCTTGAAGCTGATAAAACAGTGAGTATAAAGGCAGCACTTAACAGCGGTTTTGCAAAAAAGCGGGTTCAGTGGTTAATTGAACATTCTACCTCGCATCAAATTTTGTTGTTTATTGACAGTTTTGTGCTCCGAATTGAAAATCCACGAAGTGAAATCCGCTTCTTCGCAAAGCCGCAAAACGTTAACATTCATGGCCAAGAAAAATTATATTTTCTAAATTTATTTTTTTATCTTTAAACTATGATACTAGAAGATTCAAAAATAGAAACAATTAGAGCTTATTTTAGAACTAAACCAGTCCTAAGAGCTTACCTATTCGGTTCTTATGTTAGGGGACAAGCAGATGAAGATAGTGACATCGATATCTTAGTAGATTTAGATTATTCTGAAAAAATTGGTCTTCAATTTATACAGATGAAACTAGACTTAGAAAAACTTCTGAACTCTAAAGTAGATCTTGTTTCCTCAGCAGGATTATCCAAATATATTAAACCATACATTGATGGTGAAAAACTGGTGATTTATGCGAGGTAAGCTTGGTGATAAGGCAAGATTGATGCATATATTAGAAGCAATTAATGAAATTGAAAATTATATTTCTAAAGTTGAATTTGATGACTTTGTGCTTAATTCCATGATGCGTTTTGCAAGCATAAAGCAAATGGAAATTATCGGAGAAGCTAGCAATCATATTTCTCAAGATATCAAAGCACAATTTTCAACTATTGAATGGTCTCAAATCATAGGAATGAGAAATGTATTTGTTCATGAATATTTTGGTATTGACACAAGGTTAGTTTGGGAAATAATTAAAAACGATTTGCCCGATCTTAAGTTAAAGATTGAATTAATTTTAGAATCAATAAGATAAATAATGCCACGATACGCTAACCGTGTGTAGGCGATTATAATTCTTAGAGATATTTAGAGGATTAGGTCCTCTTTTTTGTTACTTATATTTCAATATTCAACTTTTTTAAACGCAACTCATCGCCTGCTTTATTTTGTGATAAGACCCAAAAAATTAACGATTTATAATATAAAAAATATAACTTCGTAAGGATATTATGAAGCTGGCAACTGATACTGAAGGTTTTGTTCAATAGTACTTACCAAAAAGTGTTAGTTCAGTGCTTCTATGAAAGTAAAGTGCTAAAAATGTATTGTACTTTTATTGAAGTTCATAGCAAGAAAAACCTCAGCTGCGTGTATTGCAAATGTTTCATGAATTCCAGAAAGAAATTAGTTGGCTTAATTGAGATTAATTCAGGTAAAATTAATTAAAAGCATCATTGAAATTAAAGAAAAATTATTAAATTTGCTTTGTTCCTATAGTGCTGAAAAAGGCGATAAAGATTGTAAATATCGACAAAGACCTTTCAATAAACGCTTTGCTAAAACAAGAAAAATTATGAATCAAAACAAAAAAATTAAAACTACTAATTGTTTAAACGAAACATTAGAAAGATTTTTCAACAATGGATTGCCTAGTAATTTAATCAGAGTCTTTTCAAAAAATAGACTAAAAATATCATTATTTGTATTTGTTTTGTGTTTTAACCTTTCTGCTAAAGCACAAAATGTGTTAATGTTCCTATCACATGAACAGTGCTATTACTCTGAATATATTGTCATGCGAAAGGCATTGGAAGCTGCCGGTTATACCGTTGATGTTCGCAGTGCAAGCACATTACCTGCTTCTATTTATATGACTCCTTATGCCGACATAGCAGCAAATGCCAACAACCTAAGTGGAAGTAGTTATACACAATTCATTCAGAAATATCAAGAACTAACGGGTCAGGCATGGCAAAATAGTTGGAATGCAATTCCCTCTCTTGAAAACGTGAACGGCTCAATACAATCTGTAAGTAATATGAATGCATATCAAGCATTGGTAATTGCAGGAGGTATAGGCGCCTTAGATTACCGTGTTGATGGAACTTATAGCTCACAGGGCTCTGGAACTAGAGAATTAACAGCTGCTACAATACAGGCAGCTGCCGAAAAACTAAATAGTCTCGCTCTAGAGGCATTAGCTTCAGGTAAACCTGTTTTAGCACAATGTCATGGATCAAGCCTAGCCCCTTTTTGGCGCATTCCGGGCACCTCCGGACCTGGTGCTGAAGCATTAGGTTTTAGTTTGTTAAAAGATAATTATGCCACTGGTTATCCTGACGCTCAAACGCCTATTGATTTGGCAAGTTTGAACGTAAATTATCGTGCTGAAGATAGAGTAACCATTTCGAGTCCTCATAGTAGTTTTATCGATTTAGGAAATGGAGATTCTAAAATTATAACTTCCCGCGATTGGTATCCGCAATCTGTATTGTATGCGGCACAGACCTTGTTAAATATCATTAGGACATATCCTACAAAAAGTCAGCAGGAAACTACTATTCCTGTATTGATTTTGCATGGGGGTGCTTTGGATACCACTAATTGTAATTATTCTAATCGCTCTAATGACATTCCATGTAATCACGGTGGAGGAACAAACTTCCCTGCTGATTTTACTGATATCGTTGATTTGCTAAATGCCAACTCGCCAAATGATAATTTTAATTTTGTTGTTACAGATGTAAATTTAGTTGGAACCCTACCTTACAACGGAAATAGCCAAACAGATATATTAAATTATTTAACGCAGTTTAAAACTGTTGTGTTTTTCAAACATTGGTCTACGGGTATTTCTGCTAATCTTCAAAATGCCTTGGTTCAATACGCTGACGAAGGAGGAGGAGTAATTGCATTACATCATGGTCTCTACAATGATATTGATGGCAATATGAATAAAAACATACTTGTTAATCAGTTATTTGGAGTTGAGTCTTCTATGAGTGGTTGGGGAGCTAATCTTACAAACTATCAATTAGTTTCTTCAAATTATGGGCATTTTATTTCATCTTTTGGCATAAACTATGATAATGCCATTCAAACACCTTCTGCATGGTCTGGTACATTGCCAAGTTCCACAAATGCTTCTTATTCCTATTATTCACCAATTGGAATTTATGATGAATTATATACTAATATGGCTTTTGTTGGGACACCCAGTTTTGGTTACGGAGAGAATCAAATAACAGCTCTTTTTTCACATAACCAAACTAATGGCGGTCAAGTACATAGCTCAGGATTTGCAAAATCATTTAATCCAAGCTTAGATCAAAGTGCTGGAAGGGTTGTTTACTTTCAGGCTGGAGAGCGTCAAGAAAGTATAAATATAAATCATCGTTACGGTCAGATAATTAGAAATGCAATTGTTTGGTCAGCCAATAATCCTAATCCTCCATTGAGCATACAACAACTTTTAGCAAATGAAAAAATAATTGTGTTTCCTAATCCTTCGACCGATATTTTTACAATCCAATACGCTTCATCAGAAAATACTAATTATTTTATAACTGATATAAATGGAAGACTAATCACAAGGGGTATTATTTATAATGGTAAAACAACAATAGATTTATCGACTTACGAAAAAGGATTTTATGTATTACATACAGATAAATACAATCTTAAGCTCATAAAAAAGTAATTTAATTTGAAAGGTACTTTATAGAGGATGACCTACGCAAAAGAGGCGCTTCAGTGCTTAAAAAATCCCGAAAGCTTTCAGGATTGTGCTTGATTGACATTGAACTGCTTCGAAATCGTCACCTTAGTGCAATTGAAAAACGTTGGTCTGCAACCTTAAATACAATAACATCAACAATAATTAAAAATGAAAAAAGTAATTTTATTTGGTGCTACAGGACAACTTGGAAAAGAAATCGCCAAAGAATTAGTAAAGCAAGGATACGAACTGACGGTTGTAGTCAGAAATGAGCAAAAGGCAAAGACCTTATCTCACATTACTTCAAAATATATTGTTGCAGACGTTTGTAACAAATCAACAATTGAAAATATTTTAGACAAGCAAGACATTGTTGTTTCTGCATTAGGAAAAAGTGTTTCTCCCAACGACAAAAGCAAACTTACATTTAAACAGGTTGACTATGAAGCAAATAAAAATATTCTTGACGAAGCAATTAAGAAGGGCGTAAAAAAATTTGTTTACATATCTGCATTTCACTCTGAAAAATATTTACACTTAGAATATTTTAAAGTTCATCACGACTTTTCAGAACTACTTATGAAATCAGGAATTGACTACTCAATCGTTAAACCGCCAGCAATTTTCAGTGCATTTATTGATTTGATAGAAATGGCTAAAAAAGGACAATTAGTTAACATTGGGCAAGGTGACAAAAAGACAAATCCAATATTTGAAGGCGACTTAGCAAAAATCACAGTTGATACAATTAATATGCAAAACAGCATTTCTGAAGCTGGAGGTAAAACTATTTACACTCGAAAACAATTAAATGAAATTATTCAAAATGAAATTAACCCTCGTAAAAAATTAAGAACGATTCCAATCGGACTTTTTAAAGTTTCTCTTCCACTTATTAAACTGTTTAGTAAAAATACATTTGACAAGTATGCATTTTTCATTGCCGTGATGCAACACGACACTATAGCACCACAAATTGGGACAATGACTTTTGAAGAATATGTAAAAATGAAGAAAAATAGCTAAAGACTTAAAGTCAGTAGCTAGCTTAGTTGCGTTCGTTACACAAACAATAAAGCTCCTGTTTAATGAAAGCTTTCTTCCGCAGAACCTATTATGGAGTTATCTACAATAATTCAGAAAGATATTTAGAGGACTTCGGTCCTCTTTTTTGTTGTGCTGATTCATCTGAGTTTAATCCATCAATCAAAATGACTATCTTAACCTAAAATCTAAGAATACATCATTGCTTTTTTTGAAAAAAAGGTGACAAAGCTTGATGTTCGAATTGAGATGCAGGGCAAAAAAATTATGATCTATATTCCAAAAAATGAGGAATTTATAAGTTTTATAAGAGGTTTTAATTATTTAAAATGGGAAAAAGAATCCAGGGCCTGGTCCTACGGTGCTCAGTAGCGAAGAAATCATGTCGATTATTCAAAAAACTGATAATCTGAAACATAAAGCTATTCTTATGATGATATATTCTGCAGGCCTTAGAATCAGCGAACTAATCAATCTTACAATAGCTGACATTGACTCAAAACGAATGCAAATTCGCATTTCGGCAGGTAAAGGCAAAAAGGACCGCTACAGTATCTTATCGGTAAAAACCCTTGAAATCCTTCGTCAATATTTTA
>JBIPOO010000419.1:0-2731 GCA_044379045.1 Saprospira sp. | reverse complement strand
AAAACGCTCAAAATATCTCCTCCAGTATTTCTGATAGTCAGAAAGAGACACGCGGCATAGCCGGCACAAAAAACTTTGGCAATAAGTTTACAAGCATCGATAATACTTATATTGTTTTAAAAATGGATAATACCTTCGAAGCCTCTTTTGAACAGGATGTAGTAGTCAAAGGCAAATGGGTAAAAGAAAATGAAGGAAAAAAACTTAAATTAAGTTCTGAAAAATCAGGTGATGGAAAAGGTAAAGCCTTTTTTAAAGAATTTACTGTTATCGAACACACAGACGATGTGTTAAAATTGGTAGACAGTGAGGGTAAAAAAATTGAAATGTCATCAGAAGAATAATCTCAATACAATCAATACTCAAAGCGGGCAATGCCCGCTTTTCTTTTTTATACAATGCTTTAAACATTGAAACGAGGCCGATTTAATAAAAAAATCACTTCTTTCTGAATTATTTCAAGTATCTTTGCAGGTTCTAAAACAGCAGCAATGCAAAATATATCATTTTCAGTATAATTATGGAAAATTTAGTGGCAATAGTGGGGCGTCCCAACGTAGGAAAATCTACCTTTTTTAACAGAATGCTGGGCATGCGTCAGGCAATTGTCGATGATTTCAGTGGCGTAACAAGAGACCGTCAGTACGGCGTATCTGAGTGGAACGGAAAGCGATTCAATCTGGTCGATACAGGTGGATTTATAGGTGATTCGGACGATGTTTTTGCCGCTGCCATCAGAAATCAGATAAGTATTGCCATTGAGCAGGCTCAGGTAATTATTTTTATGGTTGATGTTACAACCGGTATTACCGACCTCGACCAAAAGGTTGCCCGATTACTGCAAATCAGTAAAAAACCAGTGCTGCTTGTGGTTAATAAAGTTGACAACCACGAGCGCATGATGATGATTCACGAATTTTGGGGCCTTGGATTTGACAATATCTATCCGGTATGTTCCAATTCCGGAAGCGGTACAGGCGAGGTTTTGGACGATTTGGTAAAACTTCTGCCGGGTATTAAAGACGAAGAACAGCGTCTGCCTCATTTTGCTATAATTGGTCGTCCCAATGCAGGAAAATCCTCATTTGTAAATCTACTGCTTGGCGAAGACCGCACCATTGTAACCGATATAGCAGGTACTACCCGCGATAGCATTCATGCACATTACAATAAATTTGGCAATGAATTTATTTTGGTAGACACTGCCGGCATTCGTCGTAAAAGAAGTGTAAAGGAAGATCTGGAGTTTTACTCTGTTCTTAGGGCATTACGTGCCATTGAAGATGCCGATGTATGTATTCTGATGCTAGATGCAACCAAAGGACTCGAAACGCAGGATTTGAATATCTTCCGCATTGCAATGAAAAACAATAAAGGTATTGTAATTCTTGTCAACAAATGGGACTTGGTTGAAAAAGACGAAAAAACAATTCTCACCTTTGAGGCCGATATCAAAGAAAAACTGAAGCCAAATGATGATGTACCCATCTTATTCGTTTCTGTACTAGAAAAACAGCGCGTGCACAAGGCGGTTGAGGCAGCTATGCATGTTTACAAGAACAGAACTAAAAAAATCTCTACTTCGAAACTGAACGATTTCCTGGAGATGGCGCTCGAAACCTATCATCCTCCTGCGTACCGCGGCAAGATGATTTCTATAAAATATACGATTCAGCTACCTACACCCTACCCTGCTTTTGTTTTTTTCTGCAATAATCCAAAGTATTTAAGCGAGTCGTATAAAAATTATCTGGAGAATAAATTAAGAGAAACTTTCGATTTTTCGGGCGTTCCTGTGAAGCTATTTTTTAGGGAGAAATAAGCTAGACTGATCCTAAGCTGAAGTATCGGGCTCGTTTTTGGTGGGCTTGTTATCCGAAGCTAATGCAACGGATTCTTTTGGTGGGCTCGCTATCCGAAGCTAAAGCATCGGATTCTTTTGGTGGGCTTGTTATCCGAAGCTAAAGCATCAGGTTCGTATGGTGCAGTATTTTCCTGAGGCTGAAGCCGTCCGGAAAAATGGGATGAATTGGCACAATTAATTTTTATAATAATTGATTATACAATTTCACACATCTTTCAAAGCCTTAATCATGCGGTCAAAATCACTTTCGTAATATTGATCCTGAATAATTCTGAATTTGTCAAATTCTCCTTCAGCCTTTAGTTTAGCCTCCAGCATCGTTATTTTTCCCTTATCTTTAAGAATTGGATAATTAGATAATTCCAAAAATCCATCCAGGAATTTTGCCCATTGCTGCATATTGAATGCAAATCCACGCTTTGCATTGTTTTCTGCAAGATCGAGGTAAGCAGAGACTAACCTGTTCAATTGATCGATATGCTCCAGAGAGAGATAATTCTTTGCAATAATTACATCAGATTTCTGAATTTTTCCATCAGGCGCGTCTTTCCATGTTTTCAAACCCATGTGTACTTTGCTGGCGTCAGCCTCTGTATAGATAATTTCAGCAGCTGTTTTTCCACTAATAGCCCAGTGTAGCTTATTTTGAACCATTGCAAAAAAGTCGCGGGTTTGCTGACTTTCCTTTTCGTAATCGGTGCTAAGAGAAAAAAGGTCAGTAATTTTCTGATAAAATCGTCTTTCGCTTGCCCTGATTTCGCGAATTCTTTCCAAAAGTTCATCGAAATAATCCTGCCCGAGATTTTTTCCCTGTTTCAATCTTTCATCATCGATGATAAAACCCTTGATGATAAATTCATTTAATGT
>JBIPOO010000133.1:0-10217 GCA_044379045.1 Saprospira sp. | reverse complement strand
TAACTTCCCTTTCTGCTCAGGAAGTTCAAATCTTCAGTATCGAAGATGCTATAAAGTATGCTCAGGAAAAAAGTATCAGTGTTCAACAATCGAAACTTGATCTTGACCGCTCAAAGCAGCAGGTACGTGAATATACTTCGATTGGTCTGCCACAGGCATCGGTCAACATTGAGTACAACTACAATATCAACCTGCCGACGCAGCTTTTGCCCGACTTTTTAACACCTGCTGTTGTGGGGACCTTAGAAGCTTTTCAACTTGTTCCTTCTGGAACTGGTGCAAATTTACCCGAGGGGCAGCCGCAGCCGGTTCAGTTCGGTACAAAAAACAGTCTGAGAGCGGGTTTTAATGTAAATCAACTCGTTTTCGACGGAAGTTATTTTGTAGGATTGAAAGCTGCCAAAGGTCTGGTTCAGATGACAACCAAACAAACTGATTTGAGCATGCAGCAGATAAAGAACAATGTCAAAAAATCTTATCTTACTGTACTTATAGCTCAAGAAAACCGCAAAATATTGTTCAAAAACATCGAGAACCTTGAAAAACTGCTTAAGGAAACCAAGGCTTTTAAAGAAAGCGGTTTAATTGAACAATTGGATGTAGACCGACTTGATCTTTCACTGTCAAACCTGAAAAGCGAAAATGAAATGGTTGGTCGTCAGGTTGAACTTGCTTATAATGTGCTGAAATTTCAGATGAATTTTCCTTTAGACCAAGCTATCAGTTTGAGCGATAGTCTAAATTCTATGATGGAAGAACCTGCAGAAGGCGACCTTAGCGGAAAAGCAAATTTCGACAACAGATTCGAGGTTCAAATTCTGAAACAAAGCGAGTATCTGAACGAACTGAATGTGAAGCGCTATAAAATGGGTTATGCACCAAGCGTTTCAGCTTTTTTTACGCATCAGTATCAAATTCAACGCAATAATCTTTTCGATAAAGACGAGGCAGGATTTTTTCCTATTTCCATTATCGGAGCTTCCGTGAATGTGCCTATTTTCGACGGTTTCAATAAGGATTCAAAAATAAAAATGGCTGAAATTGACCGTAAGAAAATCAATCTGCAATTGAAACAATTTGAGCTTGCCTCAACACTTGAACTCGAAAATGCGAGAGTTGCCTACAAAAATGCTAAGGAAAGACTCAACAATCAGCAAAAAAATCTTGCACTTGCGGAAAGAATTTTGAATACAACAAAGGTTAAATACAAAGAAGGTATCGGTTCAAGTATGGAAATTACCACTGCCGAACAGGAACTTTACCGCACTCAGGCAAACTACATGAATGCGCTGTATGATGTTGCAGTCGCAATTGCCGATTTAGAAAGAATCTTAGGAAAATAATCATTCAAACTATTTTATATACATACAAATGAAAACTGTAAAATTTAGTCTATTGGCATTGCTTTTTGCAATAATTGCCACCTCATGCGGCGGAACTGAATCTGCTGAAAAATCAAAAGATCCTGCCAAAGTCAGAGCAGCCATCAAAGCCAAGCAGGAGGCCATAAAAAAATTAACTGCTGAGAAGGAGGCCCTTGAAAAATGGCTGGTTCAAATTGACAGTACTGCCAAAAAAATGAAGGTAGTTGAAATAACTGCTCAACAATTGAGTATCAAAGATTTTGCACATTACATTGAAGTACAGGGCAATATTGCAACGTCTGACGATCCCGGTATGGCAAGTTCAGAAACTGGTGGACGTATTGTGAAACTTTATGCAAAAAAAGATGCCTATGTAAAACAAGGTGACCTGATTGCCAAAGTAGACCTCGAAAGCATTAGAAAAAGTATTCAGGAAATAGAAATTTCGCTCAACCTTGCCAAAGATATTTTCGAACGACAGGAAAAACTCTGGAAACAGAATATAGGCTCTGAGGTTCAATATCTGCAGTCAAAAAATCAGGTTGATCAGTTGCAAAAGACCAAGGAACGTTTGGAGCATGAATTGGGCAAAGCAAATGTGTATGCGCCTGTAAGCGGACATATCGAACAGGTCATGTCGAAAGAAGGTGAAATGTGCGGTCCTGGCACCCCTATTGTCCAAATTGTAAACAGCAGCACACTGAAAATTGTGGCACAAGTACCTGAAACTTTTTTGGGTAAAGTAAAAGTGGGCGATGCTGTTGAAATTGATTTTCCTGCACTTGAAACTAAACAAAACGGTAGAGTTACAAAAATTGGCAGAATGATCAATCCCGCCAATCGCACTTTCGAAGTTGAGGCTTCTGTTGACAGCAAAGGCGGTCAGATCAAACCAAACTTGCTGGCTACCATGCTGATTCAGGATTATGGAAAAGCAAAAGCAATCTCACTCCCCGATGACCTCATTATGCAGGATGTAGATGGCAACAGTTATGTTATGCTTGTAAAAGATAACAAAGCTGTAAAAAGAACAGTAACCTTAGGAAAAAGCTACAAAAACGAAACAGTCATAGAATCAGGACTCGATGGAAATGAAACACTCATCATAAAAGGCGCCAGACAGGTAGTTGAAGGTGATGAGGTGAAAATTCTTTCTGAAGACAAATAAGGTGAATTTCAAACTGTTACAAATTATCAACAATGAGTCAGGACAATCAAAATAATATATCAAGGAATTTTGGACCGACAAATTTTGCTGTTAACAACAGCATCAGTATGTTTTTACTTACCATCATACTGGTATTTGCCGGCGCCTTTTCCTACAACTCCATGCCTAAGGAATCTTTTCCCGAAATTGTTATTCCAACCATTTATGTAGGAACAACATATTCGGGCAATTCGGCCGAGGATATGGAAAAATTAGTTACTAAACCACTTGAAAAAGAGGTAGCCTCAATCACGGGGATTAAAAAACTTGAAGGAACCTCCATACAGGATTTTTCAAATATCATAGTCGAATTTAATACTACTGTCTCTGTTGAAACTGCTCTTCGGGAAGTGAAAGAAGCAGTAGACAAAGCCAAAAACGATCCGGATTTTCCAAAAGATCTCACTGCAGGTCCAAACGTTTTCGAAATCAACTTTTCTGAGTTTCCGATCATGGCGGTTAACGTATCGGGGCCTTATCCTGAGGAGCAATTGCGTCAGTATGCGGAATATTTGCAGGATGAAATCGAAAAACTGAGCGAAATTTCTGATGTTAAATTAAAAGGCACTTCAGGTAAAGAAGTAAAAATCGATATCGACCTTTTTGCAATGCAAAGTCGAATGGTCAGTTTTAATGATATTTCCAATGCGGTAGGTTCAGAGAATCTTACGCTCTCAGCCGGTGACATGAAATCGAACGGATTTAACCGCTCCATGCGTATCGTTGGTGAATTTAAGAACATCGTTGAAATTGAAAATATCATCGTAAAAAGTGAATTTCAAAATCCTATTTTCTTAAAAGACATTGCCAAGGTTTCACTCGGATTCGCCGATCCTAATTCAATTGCAAGATCCGATGGATTACAGGTTATTTCATTGGATGTAATTAAAAGAAGTGGTGAAAACTTATTAGCCGCTGCTGACAAAATCAGAGAAATTGTTAAAAAAACAAAGGAAGAGCGTTTTCCACAAAATCTAAAGGTCAGCATTTTTAACGACCAGTCGACAGCAACAAGGGATCAGTTGGCAAACTTGCAAAACTCAATCATTTCGGGAGTTGTATTGGTTGTATTGATTCTTATGTTTTTCATGGGCTTGCGCAATTCATTGTTCGTAGGTCTTGCCATTCCATTGTCCATGTTTTTAGGAATTCTCATTCTGAATCTGATGGGCGTAACCATGAACATGGTGGTACTCTTTTCGCTGATTCTTGCACTGGGAATGCTTGTTGACAATTCCATTGTGGCAGTCGAAAATATATACCGATTTATGTCGGAGGGCTATTCCAAAGCAGAAGCATCCAAAAAGGCGACAGCCGAGGTTGCCGTTGCACTTATTTCTTCAACAGCTACAACCCTGGCAGCATTTATTCCATTGATGTTCTGGCCGGGTTTGATGGGAGAGTTTATGCAGTACCTGCCGCTTACACTTATCATTACCCTGCTTTCATCGCTCTTTGTTGCACTAGTGCTCACTCCGCCATTTACAGCCACGATGATGGTGGTAGATTCAGAGATTAAAGACAAGAATAAGCATTACCAAAAAAGACTGCGTACAAATTTAATCATTGCTGCTTCACTTATTCTGATTGCGCTATTGGGCCAGATTGGCGGTACAATGTGGGTTAGAAACCTCTTTGGCATCAGTGCGATTTTGGTATTGAATTATCATTTTATTCTCAAACCTGGAGCCGACTGGACACAAAACAAGGTTTTGCCTGCAATGGAATTGTTCTATGACCGTTTTATTGCCTTTGCATTGAAAGGTTTTATGCCTTATTTGTTTTTTGCGGGTACTTTTGTCTTATTATTTGTCTCGCTTTTTTTGATGCAGGTTTTCCCATCAAAAGTATTGTTCTTCCCACAGGCCGACCCTCAGTATGTCAACGTTTTTGTCGATTTGCCTATAGGTAGTCAGATTCAGGAAACTGATAAATTTATGCGCAAAATAGAACAGCGTATCGATAAAGTAACTGAGCCTTATAAAGTGAAAGGAGTTGTTGATGCTGTGCTGCTACAAATTGGTGAAAACACCAGCGATCCGTCAAGTCCGCCAGAGCCAGGAGCAACACCCAACAAAGCCCGTCTTACTGTTTCATTTGTAAGCTCTGATAAACGAGGAGGTGTTTCAACGTCCAAAATCATGGAAGAAATCCGAGAAACGCTCAAAGGCTATGCAGGTGTTGAATTGGTCGTGGATAAAAATCAGGATGGTCCGCCAAGCGGTAAAG
Organism: Saprospira sp.; assembly: GCA_044379045.1. Lineage (GTDB taxonomy): Bacteria > Bacteroidota > Bacteroidia > Chitinophagales > Saprospiraceae > Saprospira. Next base: position 5,417 of record JBIPOO010000133.1, on the reverse strand, counting down.
CGATTAACCTTGAAATTTCGGGCGATGATGTCGAAATGAGAGACCTCTCTGGCAACGCAGCAAAAATTCTAAATTATCTCAAAAAAGCCAATGTGCCGGGTGTAGAAGAGTTAAAAATCAATGTTAATGCCGATGTTCAACAGGATATTGTAACAATTGACCGTGAAGCTGCACGCCGTTACGGATTATCGACTTACGATGTGGCAATGGCCATCAGAACCTCTCTTTTCGGTCGCGAAATCAGCAAGTTAAAACAAGGAGAGGATGAGTATCCTATCATGCTTCGCTTTAGTGAGGCCTACCGTCAGGATAAAGAGGCTTTGATGAATCAGATGGTTACTTTCAGAAATATGGATGCAGGTGGTAGAATAGTTCAAATTCCAATTTCAGCAGTTGCTTCGGTGAAACCGAGCACAACTTACAATGCCATTAAGCGTAAGAACGAGAAAAGAACCATTACCATTTATTCGAACGTGCTTAAAAATTTCAATGCAAATGAAGTGGTCGATCAGTTGAAAATGCTGATGGATGATTACAAAATGCCAGATGGTTACAATTTCAAGTTTACCGGCGAACAGGAAGAACAGGCAGCTGCAATGTCATTCCTTTCAATGGCTCTTTTAATAGCCGTTGTGGCCATTTTCTTAATCATTGTTTCTCAGTTCAATTCACTATTGTCTCCGCTTATTATTATGTTTTCTGTACTCTTCAGTACCATCGGGGTGTTCCTTGGTTATGTACTGACCGGAATGGATATCGTAATCGTTATGACAGGTATTGGTATTATTTCGCTGGCAGGTGTTGTTGTAAACAATGCCATTGTACTAATAGACTTTACCAAATATCTTGAACAGCAAGCGCTACAAAATAGTGGCAAAAAATATTTGGATGATGAAGATGTAAAATATGCCATTATCACCTCAGGTAAAACACGTCTTCGCCCAGTATTGCTTACAGCGATTACAACGGTTTTAGGACTTATACCATTGGCGACAGGTTTTAATTTCGACTTTGTGGGATTGATTAATAACCTTGATCCTAATATCTACTGGGGCGGTGACAATGCCGTTTTCTGGGGTGTACTTTCATGGACTGTAGTTTTTGGTCTTACTTTCGCAACTTTCCTTACCCTTGTAGTAGTTCCCGTAATGTATTGGATGCTTTATCAGTTCAATACCTGGCTTGCAAGGACATTCAAGTATGGAAAGTTTGCACCTGCTACTGAAAATATTGATGTTGAAACTGAAATTAAGGAAGCTGAATAATTAATAAAATCTAAATAAGCTTAGTTAACCAGGATACTTTCTGTTAATATTTTAATAAAAGTCGGCCGCTTGTTTTCACAGATTAAAACTTTATTCATAAATTCGTGTTTCAAACCCAAAATATTTCAATTTTAATACTTAAAAATCTTAAACAATGGCTAAAGAAATAACAGACGGCAATTTTGAAGAAACCGTACTGAAATCGAATCAAGTTGCTTTACTCGATTTTTGGGCACAGTGGTGTGGTCCTTGTCGTGCAATTGCTCCTATTATTGAAGATCTTTACAACGAATATCAGGACAAAGCTGTAATTGGCAAAGTAGATGTTGATACCAATCAGGAGATTGCTATGCAGTACAATATCCGTAGCATCCCTACTATCCTGATCATCAAAAATGGTGAAGTAGTCGACAGACATGTAGGTTCCACTACCAAACAGGTATTGAAAGATAAATTGGAAAAATATCTTGCTTAATATTTGAGTTATAATCTTATTCCATCCTGTTTGCCACTTTGCAAACAGGATTTTTTACTTAAAAACAATAACTTATGAAACACTTATTTTTTATCGTTGCGATCTTCTGCCCTCTGCTCTTTTCTTGCAACAATGAAGTGAAGGAAAGCACAGAAACCCCTACTATTACTAACAACAGCAGCAATGATAACAGTTCGGCTAATACGGCTGTTATCACAAAAGATACAACGCCTACAACGAAAACAGCAGAGGCAAAACCAGAAAAAACGCTGGCAGGGCCTTCAACACCAATCGAACTTACAGATGCCAGTTTCGACAATTTGGTATTAAAATCGGATAAAGTTGTTGTTGTCGATTTTTGGGCAACCTGGTGCAAACCCTGTTTAATGATAGCTCCAAGCATGAAAGAACTAGCATCTGAATATGCCGGCAAAGTTGTGATTGGAAAACTGGATGTAGATAAAAACCCACAAACCGCACAGAAATACCAAATCAGCTCAATTCCAATGGTGATGTTTTTCAAAAACGGAAAGTTAGTAGATAAACTAATGGGCGCTATGCCTAAATCGGAGTACAAAACGAAGATTGATAAGGTATTGGGCTCTTAGTTTTGATGGGAAATAAAATATAAAATCAGGTGTCTGAATGTACTCAGCCACCTGATTTTTTTGTGTTTTTATAACCCATTTCAATCAGCAATGCCAATACTTTTGCTACCTGATTGCCCTGAACGATCATTTCTCCATCTTTGGCCGAGCCACCTACGCCGCATTTGGTTTTTAATATTTTGCCGAGTGCCTGCAGGTCTTCGTCCGTTCCAACGAAGCCTGTTATAAGGGTGACCTCTTTCCCACCCCGCTGCTTGCGGTCGATTTGTACGCGCAATTTCTGCTGTTGGGGTTCCAGCGTTTCAACTTGTTCATCTTCCCCATCGTTCCATACAAAATCGGGATTAGTAGAGTAAAAATTGAGTTTATCTTTCTTTGCCATGAGCTATGAATATTTTTTATTCGATGGTTTCCAATTCTCTGAAATCTACCGGTACTACTTTCGAAACGCCCTGAACCATGGTGACACCATACATAATATCGACAGCTGACATGGTTTTTTTGTTGTGCGTGACAATAATGAATTGTGAATTGGCCGAAAAGTCTTTGATGATATTGTTGAACTTGGCAATGTTGGCGTCGTCCAAAGGCGCATCTACCTCATCAAAGATACAGAAAGGTGCAGGTTTCAACAAATAGAGCGAAAAAAGCAGTGCCGTAGCCGTAAGCGTTTTTTCACCTCCCGATAACTGATTGATAGACAAAGGCCGCTTTCCTTTTGGTTTGGCGATAATTTCAATTCTCGATTCCAGTGGATTTTGTGGATCGGTGAGCAGCAAGTCGCAGGTGTCATCTTCTTCGAAGAGGCTTCTGAAAACTTTGATAAAATTCTCCCTTGCCTCGTTGAAAGCTGCCATAAACAGTTCTGTTGCCTTTGAATCAATTTCTGCGATGGTTTCCATAAGTGCATCCTTAGAATTGAGCAGGTCTTGACGTTGCTGTCCAATAAAATCAAAACGCTCTTTTGCCTCATCGTAAGCTTCTATTGCCATTGGATTTACTGCACCATACTCGTTAATTTGTCTGCGCATACGCTCCACCTGTTGTTCCAGTTCAACTGCATCGAGTTCCTGATTGGGTTCCCGATTCATGAGATCATTGATATTCAGCTCGAATTCTACCTTTAATCTTTCGCCGATGGTAGAGAATTGTATTTTAACTTCATTAAACTGATTTTCGAGCTGATGTGCCAATTGAATGGCATTCTGATGATTTTTTTGTCCTCTGCGCAGCTCTTCTTCAAATTGATTGATGTTGCCACGAACTTTAAAAAATTCTTTTTCAGCTTCGCTCAACTGCCCCTGCATTAATTTCTTCTCTTCGTAGAGATCCTGCAGTTCTTCATCTACTTTTAGTATATCTGTATTTACTCCATCTAGTTCAGACCCTGAATTGTAAAGCTGTTGACGATCACGCTCCAATTGTTGAGCAGTTTCCTGATATTGTCTTTCGCAAAATTCTAACTCTTTTCTAATGCCACCCAGTTTATTCTGCTGTCTGACCTGTTCGATATTTTTTTGATTATAGGTAGAAGAAGCCTTGCCCAATTCTTCAGAAACATTTTTAAAACTGCTGTCCTTTTTACTCAGCTGTTTGTTGAGTAATTCCTGTTGCTCCTCAAGATGTTCCATATCCCCTTCGAGGTCTCTGGTTCTGCTGCGTAGTTGTTTTATCTGTTCTTCCAGCTGCGTTTTTTGCTGTTGACTCTCATTTTTAAACTGCTCAAAATTTTCGATCTTACTCTTTAGACCGATATTTTTTTCATTCAATTGCTGAAGCGCCTGATTCTTTTTCTGAATTTCGGCCTGTTTATTCGCACTGCGCAGGTTATTCACCTCAGTTCGCAATTGCTGCTGTTTTTGGTTCAAAACAGTTACCTTTTCCTGTAGCTGTTCGATTTCCTTTTGAAGCAATTCAAGGTTTTTCTTACGTCCGATTGTCTTACCTTCGAAGGCGCCAACTGATCCGCCGTGCATCGATATACCTTTGTGTGTGATGCGTCCGTCCTTACTCAGCCAAACTGTGCCTGGCAAAGAAGTTTCTGCCGCTGAAATATCATCGACAATATAAACCTGACCTAAAAGCTGTTTGGCAAGTGCTTGATATTCTGTATCAAACTCAAGCACAGAGAGTGCCGGAATTCCTTTAGTGTTTTTATAAGTATCATTTTGTGCCGACTCATTCAATTTGTCGAGTAATAGAAAATTGGCCTTTCCTTTTTTATTTGTGTCCAATAATTGAATTGCAGCCGCCGCTTCCTGAACATTTTTTACGACATAATAGCTCAGCATACCCTCAAGATAATTTTCTACCGCTGCACGATATTCGGGCTGACAGTAAAATAAATCTGAAAGCAAGGGTGCCGATTCGGCCCAGCTCTTATTTTTATTGAGGAATTTGATTGATTCGGGAAAGCCTTCCATATTTTCTACCAGACTTTTCAAAAGTTGGTATTCATTCTTTTTTGCGTCGAGCAAACGGTTTTGGGCACTTAGCTCCTCGTTACATTTTTCTAATGCAAGTTCCGCTATTTGAAGATCGGACTGTCTTTTGGCTTCAATTTCTTTCAATGTTTTGAGCGCAGTGAACTGCGTTTCCATTTCTGTTGCCAATTCGCTCGAAGCAGTTTGAACGCTTTGAATTTCAACTGTTCTTTGTTCAAGTCTTTCGTTCAATTGTTGAATCTGTCGGCGAAAATTTTCCTGTTGCGAATTGTTTACAGCTATCTGTTTTTCGGCATCTACAATTCTGTTGTTAAGCTGTTTTTGCTGTTGAATATAAGTTTCGAGTTCCGATTTCAGGTCGCCGTGTTTTTTCCTGATATTTTCGAGTTCGTCAAAGGCTTCCTGCATTTCGGCATTGTAAATATCAAGAATTTCCGCTTCGGCTTTAACCTCTGCCTGAAATTTAGAGATATTTTTATCTGTTTCTGCAATTTTAAATACAGATGACTCGATTCGGCTTTCAAGTTTTTCATTACTTTGCTGTATGAACAAAGTTTTCTGTGAAAGCATTTTCGAATCATTCTCCTTATTTTTGATTTTCGAAACCAAGGCATTCAGCTGCTTT
>JBIPOO010000154.1:0-8980 GCA_044379045.1 Saprospira sp. | reverse complement strand
TTGTTATACGCGCTACCAATCAGGATGGCACTGCAAGTGATAATGTAAGCATCACATATACCAAACCAAAGGATGTCCGCGTACCAACGCCACCTACTGTTGTGATTACGAATCCATCTACTGATCCATTTACAACGACCAATGCTACAGCAGTTATCAATGCAACGGTTACCAATGTTTTGAATGCACAGAATGTAACTTTCACTGTTAATGGACAAAATGTAAGAAACTTTAGCCTTTCCGGAACTAGTTTCAGTGCAAGTGGTATCAACCTGAATCCCGGTAATAACACTTTTGTTGTAAGCGCAACCAATAAAGATGGTAATGCAAGCGACAATGCAACGATTGTTTACAATGCTCCGGTTCAGCCACCAGTTGTAACCATTACAACACCTAGTACAAATCCATACAACTCAAGTACGAATACTACTTCTATAAGAGCTACTATTTTGAATGTAGCAAACGCATCGGGAGTCAGTTTCATGGTTAATGGCCAATATGTTACAAACTTCACTTTCAACGGTACCAATTTCTCTGCAAGCAATTTACCTTTGAACAGTGGAACCAATAACTTCACCATTACAGGAACAAACAGTGCAGGTTCTGATGTCAAATCAACTGTTGTAAATTACTCACCTCAACCTGCTCCATCTATTGGCGATATGTCGGTTGCTGTTCAGCCGGCCAATACCGGATGTACTGTGACTGTCTATGCAGGTTTGAGCAATGTTAGCAATATCAACCAGATTTCTTTCAAAATCAATGGTGTAGTAACAAGAGGGTTTACATTCCAAAATAATGTTTTCAACTACAGTTACAACGTGACTTCAAACAATCCCAGCACGATCAATTACGAGATTACTGTGAATAATGGCGGTGGTACTGCCACACAGACCCGCTCAGCAAATGTTGCCAATTGTTCTGTACAGGCTCCGCCGGATGTAAGAAATGGCAATGTTCAAATTTCGATGCAAAACGGCAGCTGTATAGCAACTATTACCGCTCAACTGGTAAATGTTGACAATAACAGCCAAATCAGATTCACTGCCAACGGCCGCAATACCAATTTCACCAATACAAATGGTAGCTTTACAGCAACGGTTGATCTCACGGGCGTAACATCTAGCAGTATTTCTTTTGTAATTTCTGCCACAACTCCTGGGGGATCCGATTCTGAAACGCTTACCGGAAACTTATCGAACTGTGCGAGTAGACCTCAAATTTCAAATATGGGTACTGCGCATCAGATAGCAAGGGCTGGTTTTGAAGCTAATGTTACTGCCAATATTAGCGGGGTGCAAAATGCTAATCAGATCAGCTTTAAAGTAAATGGCGTAAGTTCAACCGATTTCGATTTTAGCAATGGCAGATTTACAGCTACAGCAATTCCTATTTCTGAAGGTAAAACTACATTTTCAATCACTGCGACAAACAGTGCAGGAACTGATACACAAAGCCGAGAAGTAAATATTGACGGTGGTAGCGGAAACCGCCCTGTAGATAATACTGATAAAGGCAAAGACGGAAAAGGTAATAAATTGAATACCGACAAACCTGCCGAAAATAAACCTGCCGAGGTTAAACCTGAAAATAAAACCAACAAAGGTGGCAAATTGGGCACCGACAAAAAAGAAGGTGGTCTGTAAAGCTAGTTCTTTAATGATTTTCAAAACGGCTTCGATTTTCGGAGCCGTTTTTTGTTTTCTTTCAATTTTCTAACCTATGCTTTGATGCAATTCCTTATATTTGCAAATTATCTTCAAAAAGTTTGCCCTCTGGTTCAAACTTTTACGTTTTAGTATTAGTATTTGACTTTATAATCAAAATCTTGAATGAAATTTTTCAGCATAAACATCGCCTTATTCATTGCAATATCTATCCTTAGCACTAAGCTTATTGGGCAAATACGTTTGACAGCCCTCGAAGATAATCCATATATTATTGAGGCAATGAAGCTAACTGCAGAAAAAAATCTACAAATTTGTCCAACGCAAGTGCTCAGTCTACCTTTCTTCGATGACTTTGCTAATAATCCCAATGCCTATCATCCCGATTGCTCTAGATGGCAGGATAACCATGCCTTTATCAATGATAATATGGCCTTTGCTCCGCCAAGCATCGGCACGGCTACGCTTGATGGACTAGACCCAGGAGGAAGACCTTATGACAAAACTGCCGATCCCAATGCTGCTTTTCCAGCTGATACGCTCACTTCTCAGATCATTGACCTAAGCGGAAAAACTGCTGCAAGCAATATCATACTTAGCTATTTTTATCAGGCACAAGGCTTTGCCGACCGTCCAGAGAGCGGCGATTCTTTATTTTTGGAATTTTTAGACTCCGATACCATCTGGCAAAAAGTTAGGTCTTACGATGGCATTTCAAATGCTGTTTCTCAGCTCGATACGCCTCGTTTTAATCAGGATTTTGTAATCCTGGATGACAGCAGATATTTTCACCCTAATTTTCAGTTCCGATTCCGAAATTTGGCTGCAATCTGCGGCAATAACGACCACTGGCATCTCGACCATGTTTACATGGATGAAAACCGAACAGATACAACGGCCCCAGTGTATTATTCCGATATTTGTTATAGCACAGTGCCAATGCAGGCTTTCAAAAAATACAGCGCCATTCCCTGGAGACATTTCGACAGCTCACTCTGGAACGATACGCTCCGCATGAGAACCTTCAATCATTCGAGCCAATCGGGACCACTCGACCGTACTTATACTGTAGAAGACACAGCTAACCCCGGTAATTACCTGATGAATGTGGCTACACCCTCTTTCAATTACCTGCCTAGCCCTAATATCAGAGATAGTTACGATACCGTATTGACCGGTAGTTTCGGAGCTTTTAGTCCAACTGGACCAACACAGTTGCTTTCTCGTTATACGATCGATAATCCAACTGCTTTTCAGGGCAATCCACTTTTTGTAAATAGTGATACGGCATACCGATACACTACGCTAGACAATTATTTTGCTTATGATGACGGCACGCCCGAAATGAGAGCCTTTCTGCAGGGAATAGGTACACAACTTGCCGTTGAATACAAAACCACTGTTGATGATACTTTGCGTGGAATTTATTTCCATTTGCCACATTATATCAACCGCAATGCAGAGGACGATTTTATCAATGTAAAAGTATGGGTTGATAATTTGCAAAACGAAGTCTTTTCGCGCGATATCCTGCGCCTTAGATATGTTGGCGGTTTTGGTGGAATGTACTATGTTAAGCTGGCCGATTTTGCTGGTGTGCCTACTCCTATTGGGCTTGCCGCAAACACAACTTTTTATATTGGATGGCAACAGGCATCGACTGTTCCAGTTCCTGTAGGTGTTGACAGAAGCATCGACCGAGATGATGTAACCTTTGTTAAAGTAGGTGGCAATGCCTGGCAAAACACCGATATCAACTGTGCTGTGATGATTCGTCCTGTGCTTAGTCCAGATGAAAATCCACTGCTTATTCCGGTTGAAAATATTGAGCCAACAAAAAACATCAGTCTGAATATTTTTCCCAACCCAAGTGATGCAGTATTTAACTTAGATTGTGAAAACTGCATCGGCGAAAATTACTCGATTAAGGTTCACAACAGTCTAGGACAGCAGGTACTGCAAAAAGAATTTACAAATCAGCTCGATTTGGGAACTTTTCCGAATGGTCTTTATTTTATAAGCTTGTACGACAATCAAAAAGCAGTTGTCAGTCAGCGTATCTTAAAAAAATAATCAACTGCTGTTTTTCTCCAAACTAAAACAGGGTTTAAGTGTCGAAAAAAGATCAAATTATTGCATTGCTCCTAAGCAGGGTCGATGTAAACGTCCAATTGGCATTGGCATTGCAACAGGCATTAAGCATTGATATCTCCAATTTTTGGGTGGACCTTTGTAAGATTTACGATTCGACTAATCCAAAAAAAGATTACAATTTACCTGACACCCTCGAATGCCTCAATTCAAGCAGGCTTGACATGAGACTAAGGAATCCCGAAGAACTGCCCTGGGTACTTTCTCAACTTAAAAAGATGAAACAAATGACACTGAGTTTTATCGAGGCATTTGATCAACAGCAGGCAGTTGATATTAGCACCTTTCTTCCACTCAGTGAAGATATGAAAAGCCTGACGATTTACAATTGCCGACTGAGCACTTTCCCGGAACAAATCAGGAATTACAAAGGCTTAAAACAGTTAAATTTAGGACATCTGAGCCTAAGCAGTTTGCCCGATTGGTTCAGCGAACTGGAGGAGTTGGATCATTTGTATCTTATTGACTGCAATATTGAAAAACTGCCTAAAAAATTTCTTTTTCAATCCATTAAAACGATTCACCTCAGCAAGAATCGAATGAGCGAAATACCTGAAAGCATTTTTGACAATGATTTCCTTTTCGAGCTTTATTTGGACAATAACAGACTGAGCAAAATTTCGCATTTGATATCGAATCTGGATCTTTTACTCGATTTAAACCTTGCAAACAATTGTCTGAATGAATTTCCTGAGGGCATTCTCGATATAAAAGAACTGACCCTGCTTGATCTGAGCAATAATCCTATTCCTGAAATTCCTGATGAAATTTCGGAACTAAAAGAGCTGCGTGTAGTGAATTTATCAGGTACGCTTGTCAGTGAATCGAAGAAAGAAAAACTCAGAATATTGCTGCCAAAGTGCAATGTAAGCTAAAAACTACTCTTCATCAAGTTTCAACACCTGTAAGAATGCTTTCTGAGGAACTTGAACCGAGCCTATTTCGCGCATTTTCTTCTTTCCTTCCTTCTGCTTTTCCAATAGTTTACGCTTACGCGAGATGTCACCACCATAACATTTGGCAGTTACGTCCTTGCGCATAGCCGATATGGTTTCCCTTGCAATAATTTTTGCACCAACTGCAGCCTGAATAGCAATTTGAAACTGCTGACGCGGAAGAATATCCTTCAGTTTTTTACAAAGACGACGACCGAAAGACTCCGCTTTGGAACGGTGGATAAGCGTTGAAAATGCATCTACATTTTCATTATTGAGTTTAATGTCAAGCTTTACAAGGTCAGATGCCCGATAATCAATTGGCGTATAATCGAAGGATGCATAGCCTCTCGATATCGATTTGAGTTTGTCATAAAAGTCGAAAACAATCTCGGCCAATGGCATTTCGAAAGTAATTTCAACCCTGCTGGGCGTGAGGTAAATCTGATTTTTCAGTTCTCCCCTTTTTTCCATACAAAGTTTCATAATGGATCCGATGTATTCGGGTGATGTGATCACCTGAGCACGTATGTACGGTTCTTCCACTTTATCAATCAGCGTTACATCGGGCAAATCGGCAGGATTACTTACCGGAATCTCAATATTTTTAGTGGTATAAGCATAGTATTGAACATTGGGAACAGTCGTAATAACGTTCTGATCAAATTCACGCTCTAGCCTTTCCTGTACAATTTCTAAGTGTAACATACCCAAAAATCCGCATCTGAAACCAAAACCCAATGCTGCAGAGGTTTCGGCTGTAAAAACAAGCGAAGAATCATTGAGCTGTAACTTTTCAAGGGCATCGCGAAGGTCTTCGAAATCATCGTTATCAATAGGAAATATACCAGCAAAAACCATAGGCTTCACCTCGTGAAAACCTTTAACAGGTTCTTTGGTTGGATTGTCGCGCAATGTCATGGTATCACCAACCTTAATTTCTTTAGAATCCTTGATACCAGTGATGAGATAACCTACATTGCCTGCTGTTATTGAATTTTTCGGAACCTGATTCATTTTAAGAATGCCAATTTCCTGAGCCATATACTCGCTACCCGTATTAAGGAAACTAATCCAATCTGATTTTTTGATCGTACCATTCATAATGCGGAAATAGGCAATTACACCACGGTATTTATCAAACATTGAATCGAAAATCATTGCCTGTAGCGGAGCAGCTGCATCACCTTTAGGCGCTGGAATTCTTTGTACAATTGCTTTAAAAATATTTTCAACACCTTCGCCGGTTTTGCCGCTGGCATGAATGATATCGTCAAAATCGCAGCCGAGCAGATCGACAATCTCTTCCGAAACCTCATCAATCATGGCATTTGGCATATCAATCTTATTCAGAATTGGAATGATAACCAGGTCATTTTCCATTGCCAAATAAAGATTAGATATGGTTTGAGCCTGAACACCCTGTGTAGCATCAATCAACAACAATGCACCTTCGCAGGCTGCAATGGAACGAGACACCTCGTAAGAAAAATCGACGTGACCAGGCGTATCTATCAGATTGAAAATATATTCTTTGCCGTCCTGCAAATAATTGAGTTGAATGGCGTGGGCCTTGATGGTAATACCACGTTCGCGTTCCAAGTCCATATCATCGAGGGCCTGATGCTGCATATCGCGTGCAGAAATCGTATTGGTCATTTCAAGCATACGGTCGGCAAGCGTACTCTTACCATGGTCGATGTGGGCAATAATGCAAAAATTACGTATATTTTCCATTGAACGGAAATTAGTTGTTTAGTGACTGATTTTTGAAAGTTGGCAAAATTAGCGAATTTAAACGATTATTTAAGTAACTGCTCATAAATAATGATGTGAAATTCACGAAGGCCAAACTAAAGATTCTATCCATTTAATCAAAAAAAGCAAAAAGATAACCCCGAGACCTATCATCAGAAATAGTGGCAATTTGCCCATCAGGGGATTGATCTGCTTTTGAAGTTGTTTAACATCTTTTTGCAGTGTCTGGTTCAACTTCAATTTAGAAGCCTGTTTCAGCAATACGGCGGCACCTTCTCTCCTGCCCTGCGCAGCCATAGCCTCGGATGTATTTTTTAATGAAATGGCCATATCATCTCTGATTGATAAGAAATAATCGGGCAGGCTGTTATAAAGTTCAATACTTATATCAGAAACCTGTATCGAAAGTTCTCTTTCCGACATGATATACAGGCGCTGATCATCTTTTAGCGCATCCATTTCCTGCAGGACCTCCTCCAAATAAAATTTAGCGTCGAAGAAATATTCATTTTCGAGCAGTTCTTTTTGGGGCAGTTCCTGTTCGGCCAATAGTTTTACGGTTTCAATATCCTGTGCCTTGATTGCCTGAACCAGCACCTCACTATACTGATATGCAAAATAAGGGGCAACAAAATGCATCAGGGCATCATTTTCATTGTAGGCCTTTCTGTTTTTGAGATAACCGGGATGGCCGTACTCAACAAAATTAAGCAATTCATTATGATGAAAAAGTTCCTCATGAAGTTTTCTTTTAGAAGAATCCCTCAATTCATCAATTAGCTTATCGAGGTCGAAACGGTTTATTTTCAGGCCACGTACATTTAGCATATTAGCACTATCCAAAGGGAGGGAAAGTAATTTTTCTGCGGCTATGTCTAATTCAGATTCACTAAAATTAGATGGCGTTAAACCTATGATTTTAAAGGGGTTGTGATACTGCATTTATTTTTTCGATTTCAACACTGTAAAAATACAAAAATTCCCCACTGTTCACGATAAGAACAGCAGGGAATTTAAGATTAACAGCGATCAAAATGTTTATTTTGGTTAATTAATATCTTTTTTGGCTGTAAAATCGAAGTTGTAATTCAAGGTAAGCATGATAATATTTCTGCTAAGATACCTGCCTCCCGAAGCAGCGTCGAATTGATTCATAAAGGCCAACTCCACTGAGCCCTGTTTATTGTATTGCCAACCAACTCCTGCGTACAAACGGTTTCTTAAAAAACCACTGAAAAAGAGGTAATTGGTCATGCTCATCCAAAGCTCATTATAAAGGTTTGAATAAATTTTCTGCTGATCATTAATCTTATAAATGGGGAAATTAACAAGCATCCTGTAGCGGAATCGATTTTTGAAATCAGCTCCTGTTTTTGCCCAGGTGGCAGTTGTACTGTCAAAACTCATATGATCGATAAAACGATGCTCCACACGGTAACGATGTGCAATTTTCACTTTTTCACCCATCTGATGCTTTAGCGTCACTTGCTCCCAAAAATGAAATTCATTGAAATCATAATCTGTTGGAATTGGCTCTGCAGAATAAATATGATAATAAGAGCCTCCCACACTAAGATCTGAATTTTTATTGGCATGATAGGTAAGGTATGGCCTTTCCAGAATCTGTAAGGGTTTCATCGACCAATCATCACGTCTTATATGCAATTCGTTGCCAACTGTGATTTTTTTGTGGAGCTTAAATGTCGGATGTAAAAAATACCAATTTCCGATACCTCCATCCAAGACAGGTGGATTGCCCTGAGCAACTGTTCTTAGTGTTGAATAAATTATAAAAAACAAAAAAAATAGCGCTCTATACCATTTCATACACACTCATCCGTTAATTTCTTCTCTAACACTTTTTTTTTCGATTACTTCTCTTGCCATTGACAATGCAAGCACGAGTTGCTGCTCGGTCGATAAATCAGAATTATCTATTACTATGGCATCATCGGCTTTTTTCAAAGGGCTATCTGATCTGGTTGAATCGATATGGTCACGCTCCGTAAGATTTTTCTGTACTTGTTCGTAGGTATAATCAAAAATACCTTTCGATTCAAGTTCGAGCAATCTCCTTTTGGTACGTACCTCCGGCGAGGCAGTCATGAACAATTTTAGTTCAGCATCTGGAAAAACTACCGTGCCGATATCTCTACCATCCATTACAATGCCTTTTTGTATTCCCATTTCCTTTTGACAGGCCACCAAAAATCTCCTAACTGATGAAATGGTGCTCACCGGACTCACAAAATCAGAAACCCGCATGGCTCTTATCTCCTTTTCTACATCAAGACCATTAAGAAATGTATGGTTTTGTCCATCAATATTTTTAAAACTTATGTTTATTTTCTCCAGTCCAGCTTTCACTGCTGCTACATCGTTTATTTCAATAGAATTATCCAGAAAATAAAGTGTAACTGCCCTGTACATCGCACCGGAATCGATATAAATATATCCCAACTCCCTTGC
>JBIPOO010000418.1:0-2750 GCA_044379045.1 Saprospira sp. | reverse complement strand
GATGACAATTTTATAAATGCAAGTATTTGTTTCAAAAATATTAAAAAATAATGAACGATTTGTTTTTAAACCTATGGTTTATTTTTTTTGAAAAATTTTCAGGACAAGATCTGCCAGGCTTGCCTCCTGGGGACTGTCAGCGCAAAATACATCCCTAAAACCCATCAATGCCATCGTTTCAACTGTAGGTTTTCCAATTGCGGCAAGCTGCTGATTTTTTTCCGGTGAATATTTTTTCAGGTATGCTTCTGCATTTAAGGAGCTTGTAAAGACCAGGACATCGGCATCGCTTTTTTTGATGTCAGTTTTTGGAACATTTTTATAGGCAATTAGTTCCAAAACAGTCAGTTCCCTGCTCAATAGATTTTGAACCGATTTTTTCGATTCCATGGCTCTGACAAAGAGAACCCTTTGACCGGCGGCTATTTTTTTGAAAGATTCGGCCGTAGATTCTGGAATGCCATCGCCCGTAAAATCGGGTGTTTTAGCAGCGTATTGCAAAACCCCTGCGGCAGTACCCATGCCAAGCGCGGCAATTTTTACAAGGTTCGAAAGTTTGGGATTCGCAGCAAAAAAATATTCAACACCCTTTTTACTATAAAAAAAGAGCCAGTCATAATCCTGTGGAAGGTGAAAATCGAGCGGGCTAAAGTCGATAAGCGATTCATCGCAAAGCGCTATGCCCTTTTCAGTCAGTATTTTTCTGAATATGCTGTTTTCGTCACAAATTCGACTGATAAAAACTTTCATTGACCCAATTTATCAATCAGCTGATGCGCCTGTTCCTTTAAAAATTTATTCTCATTGATCAACTGCTGAATATAGAGTTCGTAACCCGAGGACAACTCCTGCCCGATAAGTTTTTGATGGCCTTCTCCATTATTTGTCAATTGAAAAATATTGGCCACTTCCAAAGACAAAGCCTGTTGCAAAGATACATTGTAATGATTGCAGAGTTTTACAAGCAGGTTTAACTGAAGATTGGGATAGCGACCATTCTCAATTTTGCTAATCACAGGATGTGTAATGCCGATGTCTTCGGCTACAGATTGCAGGGTCTCTTTTCGTGCATTACGTATGGTATGGAGGTTATGTCCTAAGGTGGATAGCAGGGCATTGATGTCAATTGATTTCATAAAATTTTGCTTTGATTAAAGCAAATTTACAAAATGTAACCAATAAGCACAAATTGGAAGTGGGATTTTTTAAATATTTTTTTTGTGGATTGTATATTTGTGATTTAAAGGGCAATTCCTAGCAAGAACACGTGCAAAAGAGAGATGATTGTCAAGGTTGAATTTGACATAACAAAAGAGATAAATGAAAACATATACGCCAAATATTTTTGAAATTAGTATTAAAGACAATCAGGTTACAAATATTTTTGACTTGATGGAAAATAAAAATATTGGCAATTTTAGTTTTCCTTTAACTGGAGATCAATTCAAAATATATGTGCTAACTGAGAAAAATAATATTATTTATGTTGGCACTACTAAGTCTTCAATTAAGAATAGACTTCGCTATGGATTGAAAATGAATGTGAAGAATGGATATCACGGCTATAAATGGAAAAATTTATCAACTGTCAGACTTTTTGTTTGGTGCTTTGACGATTTCGATAAAGAGAAAATTGAGTTTATTGAAGCAGAACTTGTTTTTCTGATAAGGACAAGTACAGGAAAATGGCCAACACATCAAAATGAGATCCATTTCAATAATTTGTTTATTCCAAAATGGCAACAAATTGTGGAAGAACTTTACAATCAAATTACCGACAGATTGGAAAACAATATAAAGAAAATATTGGGGACAAGAAAACATTAAAGAAACAGCGAGTTACATAAAACCAAAAAGAGTAGAAACAACAATAATTACAACATTTATAAAAATAATAATAAAATGGAAATAAGAAATCTTAAATGCCCATCCTGTAAAGAATTCTCAAATGTCAAAGGGACATTCAAAGGTAATGAAACATACAATTGTGTACACTGTGGTTCTTTGAACCAGGTTAGTAGTAGATCAGGTAAAACAAGATATAAGATAGCTACATTACTTACAATACTAGTGGGCCTATTTGTCATTTTCACTGACAAAAGCGGATGGAATAAATATGATCAGTACGACAGTTCAACTGAATTTATAATTACTGGAATGATATTGCCGGGCATTATGCTCTGCGCTGTAACTTACTTTGGCACACTAATCGTGGCTAAAATTATTGATTGGTTATTCGGATAGATCACCTCGCTGTAGCTCATTTCCCGTTCTTGCCTATCGGCTAAGAACAGGTCGCTCCGATGGAGCTAAAAATACGCTATGCGGAATGGTTTTAGGAACCGCTTTAAAAACTAAAACTTTATTCTTTAACAATTTGAATAGTCCCATCGGGACGACCTGTTCTTAGATTGTTAAAAATATAGATTGTGTTTTAGCCCCATCGGGGTGACCTAAACATCATCATCAATCCATTTAGGATGAAAGATTATTAGAAAATAGGATTTGCCAAAAAATAGGTCACCACGCTGTGGCTCATTCCCCGTTCTTGCCTATTGGCTAAGAACAGGTCGCTCCGCTGGAGCTGAAAACCTATTCTGTCATTGGCTAAAAATGACTTGTCAAAAAATAGGTTTACACAAAACAGATCACCACGCTGTGGCTAAGAACAGGCCGCTCCGATGGAGCTGAAAATACGCTATGCGGAATGGTTTTAGGAACCGCTTTAAAAACTAAAACTTTATTCTTTA
>JBIPOO010000147.1:0-9535 GCA_044379045.1 Saprospira sp. | reverse complement strand
TGCAAAATTCTCATAAATATCCATTTCTTTCAAAGTATAGGATGCAAAAGCCGATAGGCCCATGTTGTCCAAAATGGCATGAGTGTTTTGATTCGTGCCTAATGATGTCAACCAGATGCTTCGATTGTGTGCATAATAATGCGCTCGATAAACTGTATCGTTTGATTTGCTGAAATCCAGATCAAAAGGAAAAGTCGTCTCATATTCAGCTACCCAGCTGATATCTTTATTGTTGATAATCGATTCCTTCGTAATAGTTTTTTGGGCTTGAAGGAGATTAAAAAAAAGAAGCGGGAGCAAAAAAAGTAATCTTTTCATAAAATTAAAATTATAGTGATGTAATAATGCAATAATAGTTAGTAATACTAAAAGTGCTAAAAGTTACAATATAATTTTTGTTGTTAGTTTTTAAGAAATAATTACACCTTATTCCAACTTGCGCCCTCTTTACCGTCTTTTATCTGAACACCCAATTTGAGCAGCTCATCACGAATCAGATCACTTTTTGCCCAGTTTTTCTGTTCACGGGCTTCTTTTCGGAATTCAATAATCATTTGCATTAGTCCGTCCAACAGTTCAGCTGAATGGTCATTGGCAGCAGTTTCATCCATGAGGCCAAAAATGTCGAAAAGCAGAGCGCTGAAGCAATCTTTCATTCTTTTCAGGGTACTTTCGGAAATGAGATTTAAAGATTGCTGATTGTTGTAAAATTTCTGAATTTCGCTTACGAGACCAAACAGTTCGGCCAGGGCATTGGGTGTGTTAAAATCATTGTCCATTTCATCGTATGCCGCATCGATAATGCTGTTAATACGGTTATCGAGTTCAGATGTATTTTCCTCGCCACTGTACTGAATCGATTGCAGAATGCTATTTGCTTCCATCAGTCGCTGCAGCCCTTTTTCTGCAGCCTGCATGGCATCTTCGGTAATATTGAGGGTAGAGCGGTAATGTGCCTGCAACATGAAAAAACGCAGCGTCATAGGGCTGTAAGCCTTCGTCATAAGAGGGCTGCTGCCAGCAAATAGTTCGCGTGGCATAATATAATTCCCATCACTTTTCGACATTTTTTTACCGTTCAGCACCAGCATGTTGCCATGCATCCAGTAACGCACGGGCTGACAACCGCAAGCACCCAGATTTTGGGCAATTTCATTTTCGTGGTGTGGGAACTGTAAATCCATGCCGCCGCCGTGAATATCGAAGGTCTGCCCCAGATATTTGGTACTCATAGCTGAGCATTCCAGATGCCATCCCGGAAAACCCTCACCCCATGGCGATGGCCAGCGCATAATATGCGTAGGAGAGGCTTTAACCCAAATGGCGAAATCGGAGGGGTGCTCTTTTTCGTCCTGATTTTTGAGGTTGTCACGGCTTTCGTTCAATAAATCATCCACTAGTTTGCCCGATAAGGTGCCATAACCCTTGTTTTCCTCAATCAGTTTTCTGGTATTAAAATAAACCGAACCATTTTTCTCGTAGCCGTAGCCATTGTCAATAATCTGTTTTACCATTTCGATCTGCTCTACAATATGACCTGTAGCTGTGGGTTCAATGCTAGGTGGCAGTGTGTTGAGCTGTTGCATTACATCGTGAAAAAGATTGGTATATTTTTGCACAATTTCCATAGGTTCCAAGCGCTCGAGGCGTGCGCGCTGATCGATTTTACTCTCTGCACCTGAGTCGACATCGCCTTCGAGATGACCTACATCGGTTATATTTCTTACATAGCGAACTTTGTAACCCTTGTGCAGCAGATAGCGGTAAACGATATCGAAACTTACAAAGGTGCGGCAATTGCCCAGGTGTACTTCGTTGTATACAGTTGGCCCACAAACATACATACCCACATATTCATTTTTGGGATCAATGGTTGAGAATTCAGAAAGTTCACGTTGGTAAGAATTGTAAATTTTGAGCTTTTTCATAAAATTTCAGGTTTGACAAATTATATTTACTGATAGGTACAACAGTTTCTGCAAAGATAAAAAAGGCCGCTGTAAAACGTCCATTCAAGTTGTCAAAAAGCTTAGATTTTAATTTTTTTGGACTTTTTTGAAACCGATTGGAACAACACACGAAAAAAAACAATTAAGTAGTTTAATTTTCGGCAGAATAACTTTGAGATTTAGGAAATTGCCCTTATTTTTACACCCTCTAAAATGAGATAATATTTATACACGCTTAAATTCATTACCATAATCTTAAATTTTTATTTTGCTTTATGCTGATTATCAATATAAAAGATAACGAAACAATCGACCGCGCTCTCAGCCGCTACAAAAAGAAAGTTAAAGACACTCAATTGTTGAAAGAGGTTCGTCGCCGTAAAAACTTCGAAAAACCTTCAATTACCCGCAGGGCTACAGTGCTCAAAGCCATCCACCGCGAGTCTATTAAAATCCAGGAAATGAACGATTAGGCTGTTCTCTTGAACAGTAGAAACATATACAAAACCGGCCGAACAGTTTTTTGTTCGGCCTATTTAGTTTTGATTTTATGAAACCTTCATCAAACTTCTTACGTTAAAATGTTTGATTACCTCTATTTAAAAAACTTTAATATCATGGGAAGGAAAAAGAAAAACAGCGGGCTCGAAATTCACGAAGAACTTAAAGGTTTTAACATAAAAATCAATGAATTTGGCGAGATAAATACAAGCTTTTCAATCGAAAAACTCAATACATTTCTGGATAGAAAAGTAGATGATAAAAAGCTCAAAGAAAGTATAAAACAGGAGCGTAAAAACTAAGCTACTGTTTCAACTTTGCCAGTTCTTGTTCCACAGTTTCGGGCGAGACCGTGTAGAGAAAGCTGCCAAGGCGCAGTGCATTCTCTAAATCTCTTATTGCAAGGTCATTCCGGTTCAGTCTTTGCGCACTGATTGCCTTGTAAAAGTATGCATCGGCAAATTGTACGTCGAATTTTGTACTGTTGTCGAAATGTTGAAATGCCGATTCATAATAGGAGTCGGCTTTTGTTTTGTTTCCTTTAGCGGCATCGCCCATTTCCAGGTACATTTGTGCCAGGTTATAATTTATATTTGCACTTTGCGGTTTTCTGATCAGGGCATTTTTATATTCAGTAAGTGCCTTTTCGAATTCGTTGCGGAAATGGTAATATTGCGCCCTTGTGAGCAGCGCAGCCTCATTTAGAGAGTCAATTCTCAGGACATTTTCCAGGTATCTCAACGTAACTGGGTCTCCATTTCGATTTTTAATGAGCGCCAGTTTCATATAGGCATTGATGTGATCTGCATCGATAGAGACAACTTTTTCGAAATCTTTTACTGCCTCAACCGTATCTCCTGTCATTTCTCTGGCCTGGGCCCTGATAAAAATACCATCGGGATTATCGGGTGATATTTTAAATAACATATCCAGCGTCAGCGCGCAATCTTTATACTGTTCGACAATCATCTGCATTTCTGCAAGTTTTAGATAAAGTGCTTTTTCTTGAGGAAAACGACCAAGAGAACGCTGTAAAATTTTAATTGCAGCATTAGAATGCATATTGTCGAAATAAGCATCTGCCAAAATTTTATAGTAATCTACCTTCGATGAGTCGAGTCCCAATGCTTTTTCTGCATCCAACTCAGCTTCCTGCAACATTTCTTTTTGAGAAAACTGTAGAGAACGCGCTGCATAGAGTGCAGCATTTTTTGGATTTTTCTCAATTTCCGCACTCAGTTTATCAATTTCAGGTATGTTGTAAATCTTTGTTTTTTCTTTAACGCTTGAATTTTTACAGTTAAAAAGCATTAAAACCGAGAAGATTATTATCGAAGTTGACCAAAATTGTTTCATATCTGAAATCTGTTTACTATATTTAGCTGTTTCTTGAATGGATTTTGATATCCTATTGTTTTGCAAAATTACATGATTTTGCGATTATTTTCAACACTATTGGAATGCCCTTTAAAATATCTTGCATTGCGCTTTGCTTAATTTGTGTCTTTAGTCTCAAAGCACAGGAGATGAAATACCTGGGATTTGTAGACCTGGATAGGGATAAATATAGCCTTATTGGGCAGTTCGACAGTCTTTTTCTAATTTATAGATCGTCCCATTCTAAAAATTATATCGAGGCGATCGCTACCGATTTTAAAAGTAGCAAAAAAACTGAGTTGAACATTCCAAAAGGAAATTTTCACTTTTTCAGAATCATAAATGACCGAACAAGTTTTTCTATTGTATACTGCCTGCAGCATAAAGGAAAAACTGAAATCAGATTAAAAAAACTGAGCCTCGATGCTGCTGAGGTATTAGATACACTTGTATTGAATTACCCCGAACAGGTTCATATTGCGGACATTGAAACAGTGCTGTCTGAAAACAGGAAGCAAATGCTCATTTGTCATTTTCAAAATGACAACACTTTAGCATGGGTGACTTTCGATTTAGAAAATCTGAATGTTAGCAATCAAAAATACCTGAATGAAGATGAATTATTATTGAAACTTGAAGAGGCACTTGTTTCCGACGCTGCAGATGTTTCCTTCCTGATAGCAGAAAACAGCAGGTACAGACGAAGAAATAATAATATTGTATTGAAATCCTTCACAGCAGATGGTAGAAATTATGAAAATATATGTTTGCTACCGGGTATTTATCTCGAAAGTCTTAAATTTAAATACGATGAAGTAAATCAAAGAATTTCGGGCGCAGCGCTCTATTCCGATAAAGGTTATGGCGCCAAAGGAATTATAAGTTTAAAAGCTATAATTCCTGATAATTTTACTTTTTCAGTTATTCCTTTTGGTGATACTTTGCAAACAAATCTGAAGGGTGGAAAAAATAAAAAAAATAATGGGGTTGAACATCTGAAAATCAATGAGTTGATATTGAGACGAGATGGAGGATTTATTGCTATTTCCGAACAGTATGTGCGCTACGAATATCAAATGCCTACTAACTTCAGAAATGATTTTCCGACCAACCGGCAGGTGGAATTTTATTACAATAACATTCTTGTCAGTTCAATACATCCTGATGGTAGTGTTCATTGGAATACCGTTTTGTATAAAAATCAAAAATCGGAAAATGACGAGGGGCGTTACTCTTCTTATTTTTTAATGAAAAACCCCAGAGGGCTCAAACTCATATTTAATGATGAAATCAATTGGACCTCAGCTGTATATGAATATGAACTCATGCCGGATGGAAGTCAGCAACGTCGCCGTATTTTTCCGGATGAAGCAATTGAAGAAAAAGATATTTTACCTGAATTCCGCAAAGCAATTCAGATATCGGCTAATAAGCTTATTTTTGTGCAACAGAAAAATAGTAAACTTCATTTTGGCGTAATCAGCTACTAGGTTCAATGCTTCAATTTTTTCGAAATAATCAATTGCGTACGGCATTTTTTGTCATAGTTGCTGCCCTGCCTTTTTTTTGGGCATCGCTTAACCGTTCAGAAACAATTACCCTAAATCAGCCACATTTTTTTATGGTAATCAATCAGAGTAAAAGTGTAGCCTTTACAGTTTTTTCGCTACTCTTGCTTATTCAGGCATTTTGGTTGAACAATCTTATCAATTATTATCGAATTGGAAAAAAGGCAAGCTTTTACACCGCAATTATTTTTATATACTTAAGTTTGTCATTAAATAATACGCAGCTGATAAGTCCCTCTCTTTTTTCAAATTTTTTAGTCATTGCTGCAGTTCATCAATACTTCAGGGCTTACGACGACAAAAACACAGTAAAAGAAATTTTTAACGCAGCTTTCTTTTGTTCGCTGGCAATTGTTGTCAATCCGGAATGCTTTCCCTATCTGCTCTTTGCAATTGCCGCATGGCTGAAAGTAAGGACATTTAATTTAAAAGAATTCGTCATTTTATTATTTGGAATTACAGCGCCTTTTTATCTAATTGGCACATACATGTATTTGAATAATAATCTTTTGTCCTGGCTTAGCTATTTGGTAGGTCATTTTGGCAGGATTTCTTCAACAATTGAGCCTGATCTGTTTTTTTGGATTGTTGTTCCCGGTATCGGTTTTTTAGCAATTATAAGTGTGTTAAATTACGGTGCTATCAAGGCCAAAACAAATATCAGGGAGCAGAAATATATCGATCTGCTGTTTTTTCTGCTTTTCTTTTCAGGGTTGTTTTGGATAATGAATAATGATATTGATATTGACAGTTTGCGCATGATGGCTTTGCCACTTAGCATTTTTATTAGCCTGAATCTACAGGCAATTAAAAATCAAAAACTTAGTGAATTGCAATTTTTTATGTTGTTAATAATGGTCATACTCGCAAATTATGGAGGGCAGATTTTCAAATTGCTTGGTTTTTAAAGTAAATTTAGCTTTTAGCTTACTAGATAACTTATTTATAATTTTTTGAAAACATCAATCACGAAATATGGCAAAGGAATATAAGTACAAAACGCTCAGCGAATTTTATCCATATTATCTTACTGAGCATCAGGATCCAATCAGCAGGGCGCTCCATTTTATAGGCACCGGAGGTTTTATTTTTATCTGCATTTATGCCATAGTTACCCAAAACTGGTGGCTTCTCTTATTAGGACCAGTCTGCGGATATGGTTTTGCCTGGGTTGGTCATTTCGTTTTCGAGAAAAATAAACCTGCTACCTTTGTTTATCCGGTTTATAGCCTTAGTTCCGATTTTATCATGTTTTTTCACATCATTACTTTTCAGATAGGTCGCAAACTGAAAGAGGCAAAGGAAAAGATTGGGTAATTAAAAGAATCAAGCTTTGAAAGCCAAATAACTGTATTTGTAAAATGTTGTAAAACAATAACAGGTCACCCCTAGGGGGCTTTTTTTTCATCCAATCCAATTTTATCTAAGAACATCTGACGCCTATCGATGCCTTTTTTGCTCCATCGGAGCAATATGTTCTTAGAAAAAAGATGCAAAAGCAGTTTTGAGCCCTGTAAGGGTGACCTGTTTTCGATAAGGTAAATTAATTTAAAATACAGATAATACTGCAAAAACAGATGTAACAGATCTTCTATGCCGATTTTTTACCTTCGGTAAAACAGATTTGCTTAGCTTGATTTGCACTAATTATTTGAAATAAAAAAAGCGGGCATTTCCCGCTCTCATGTTACTTTTCCGATTTTTTATTTTTTTGCCATGGCCTGCCATAGGTCTTTTTCTTTTGTTGACCCCCGTTATTCTGTTTGTTGGGTTGATGTCCTTTAACTTTATTCACCACCACAACAGGGCCTTTCAGACTGATGGCCTCACGGTTTGCAGCTCTTACAGTTAGAAAAGGATGGTTTTCCACCAAAGGAACTTCCATTTTGATTAGTTTCTGAATATCAGCGATGTATGGACGCTCTGTTTCATCACACAAGGTAATTGCAGTTCCTTTTACACCTGCACGTCCGCTACGGCCAATGCGATGCACATAGGTTTCGGGCACATTTGGTACTTCGAAATTAAAAACATATTCCAATTCTTCTACATCGATTCCACGAGCTGCTATATCAGTCGCTACAAGGATTCTAATTTTAGAAGCTTTGAACTGTGAAAGAGCCAATTGGCGGGCCTGCTGCGATTTGTTTCCGTGAATGGCTTCGGCTCTGATTCCTGATTGATTGAGGAATTTTGCCAGCTTATCGGCTCCGTATTTTGTGCGGGTAAAAACCAATGCGCGTCCCTGCAGTTCATTTTGC
Source organism: Saprospira sp. (assembly GCA_044379045.1). Lineage (GTDB taxonomy): Bacteria > Bacteroidota > Bacteroidia > Chitinophagales > Saprospiraceae > Saprospira. Next base: position 1,879 of record JBIPOO010000147.1, on the reverse strand, counting down.
AGAAGGTGCAAAAGCAGGTGCTTTTTCTCATCAGTATCGGTAAAATAAAGTTGCTGATCGATGAGCTCGGTCGTAGATGAAATGGGCGTTACCGAAACATTCACAGGGTCGGTCAAAATACTGTTTGCCAGGTCGATAATACTATCGGGCATTGTTGCCGAAAAGAATAGAGACTGACGTTCCGTTGGAATAATTTTCAAAAGTCGGCGCACATCATGTATAAAACCCATATCGAGCATTCGGTCGGCCTCGTCGAGGACAAAAATCTCCAAATGCTTCAGGTCTATCAATCCTTGTCCGTGCAGGTCTAGCAATCTACCTGGCGTTGCAATTAGCACATCAACACCTTTGCGAATAGCTGCTACCTGTGGTGACTGACCCACACCGCCAAATATAACGGTTTGCTTTATTTGGGTGTTTTTGCCATAAATGTCAATTTGCTCGGCAATTTGAATGGCAAGTTCTCTGGTAGGAGTTAAAATCAGTGCCCTGATTTTCTTGGTTTGTTTGGCCATTTTATCGCTGCGTTCCTGTAGCAGTTGGATAATTGGCAGTGAAAAGGCGGCTGTTTTTCCGGTTCCGGTCTGTGCGCAGGCCAAAAGGTCGCGTTGCTGAAGTACTTCGGGAATGGCTTGTGCCTGAATGGGAGTGGGAGTGGAGTATCCTGCTTCTTTTAATGCGTCGAGGATTGGCGCAATCAGATTTAAATTGTCAAATGTCATAAATTGTTTTGGCAGGAAAAGAAAAGGCTTTTGAGGGTAAAGTCCCTGTAAATCGCTTCCTGCGTTTAAATATAAAGAAAAGGGTAGCTGTAAAAAACAAGACAGATTTATTTTGGAAAACCAATTTACCCTCTACTTTCGTCATTTTATAAGGCTACAGTGATGCAAAGATAGGGAATATAATTCAGACTTTATTAGATTGTCAGATTTTCAGAAGGCAGAAGTCAGCTTTTTTTAGATTAGACTATATGAATACAGACGCTAGACCAGAGATTGCTAGACCTTTCAACTTTTATAATCATATCTGCTTCAATATAAAAAAACGGACACTCCAAAGAATGCCCGTTTGGTAAAGGTTTGTATTTAGGTGCTCGTTTTTGCTTTACATTACTGGCAAAGAGTAGCTTAGCAGTAACTAAGCAGAAATGGCGCTTGCATGCTGTTATCTTTTCGGACTTTTATTTCTGCCCGATAAGTTTTGCGTTTTTTTCAGCGAGCTTAGCCTTTATATATTCCTTTAATTGTTCAAAGGTCATATTTTGAGTTTCCTGGCTAATTTTGTCTCTAATTTCACGCATCATCTTAACAGCGTCAAATGATTTTTCTTTTTTAGTCTTCTCCATATTTTATTAAATCTTTTGGGCTTCTAATTTCAATCATTGCATAACCAAGTCTAAGATTTACGGAATTGTATCCCTTTATTCTATCAAGGTTTACAATGTGTTTAAAGTTCCAACTTGCTAAAATATCTTTTAGACTGAAAAATAACTTAGTTATACGTATTGTTTAGTACAGCTTATGTTTTTTGGAGGAATTGTTCCATCCTGCCTGACTTTCATATTTCACGAAGTAAACTTTAATGTCGGCCTGGCTTTCATATTTTACGAAGTAAATCTTCTTTTTAGCCTGGCTTTCATACTGCGTGAAATACCATTTGCCGTCATTATTTCCGGCCTGACTTTCGTATTGAACCTTGTAAACTTTCAAATCGGCCTGACTTTCATAATCAACAACATAAACCTTAACATCGGCCTGGCTTTCATATTCTACTGAATAAACTTTTTGGGCATAAATTCCGGTTGAAAGCAGCATGAGCGCTGCGAATAAGATTATACTTTTCATGATTTAAGTTTTTAAAAGTTATTAGATAGGTTTTT
>JBIPOO010000131.1:0-10316 GCA_044379045.1 Saprospira sp. | reverse complement strand
CAAACTTGCAATTGTTAAAAGTACCACTTAAAAAATCATTGTCAATTTTTGCATTCATAACTTGTAGACAGTTAAAATGACAATCTTCAAATTTACTGTCTATTAAAATTAAACTATCCACAAAAATTTCTACTTCAAAACTACAATTCCTAATAGTGCAGTTTTCAAAAACCCAACGGCTTAAATCATTATAAATCTTTTGGTTGGTTAAGTCGCAATTAAAAAAATAACCAATTTCAAACATTTCAGAGAGCTCATAATTCTCTCCTAGTGCTTTTAATAATTCTTTTGCCAGTGACCTATTCAAATCATCACTAAAATACAAAGACTTAATTTTTTCAAACATTTCTTTTTCCATAATCGATTGTTTTTTTGGGTTGATAATTTTTTTTTAGACCCCAATCATTCAAAGAACTTTTTCTAAAGATGACCTCTATTAATATGCTTTCAACTATATTTAAAATAAAACAAAAAGTGCATTTGCATGCTAAAAAGAACACAAATACACTTTATCAATTTTAACCAATTACCCTTTAATTCTACCAATTTTCAAGGAGCTTTATCTGCTAGCTTTCACATAAGCGAATAAGCCAGCAGATAGTTCCCCAAAAAATTATTTTTTACAAATTTTCCAATTTTAATAAAGAAGTTCTTTTTTCCATAAGAATTAGGCCAAGCATATTTTGACCAATCATCTTATTTTCAGCATCAAAAATCGCTCCCCAGAACAAACCACTTGCCGACCTTCTTTTTCCAACATTTTCATAAATAAATTTATCAGCTGTTTTGATGAGCATTTTTGCAAGTGCCGGATGCTGCTGAAATTTCAAATCTATCACCTTCCTCATCAATTCCAAATCATCTTCACTTCGAGGAACAATAACCATTTTATCCTTATACTTCTTTGCTTTCATTTTTGCACCCATAGGACTTCTTTGATTCCTAATTAGCTCACGAATTTCAACATCATCAAAACGAAGTGCCTGAAAAAGTGCCTCAGATGTCAACCAAACCTTATTTTCGTACTTGAGGGGGTATGCCGCCATATTACCCATCCAACCATAAGGCAAATCAACTTTTGTGAAACCGATTACTTCATTCATTTTCATAATTATTAATTTTTAAAGATTAAAAAATTTAAAAAATAATCATTCAACATCACAACATCATTTTAAAAAAATCAAAACAACAACCAAATCTTTATTTTTTTAATTCAATTTTTTCAAAAAAAATACAACAAAACATAAAAATCCCATTTAATATTTTTCAATACTATCCTTTAAAATTACCCACCTATTCAAAGAACTTGTTAACTAGTTACGTTGTAAAACAACAAATAAAAATGCGCAAAATATGCGCATTTAATGTTTTAGCTTTAACTTTATTAAATTATTTAAAAAAATCAGATTATGGGTAATTATGAGCTTTACAAAAGATTGGTAGTTGAATTTATTTCAGGCAATAGCGGAACACTGCTAGAAATGTTGGAATATGTTAACAGACGTCTAACAGTTGATCTAAAATTTGAGGATATTTCGAAAAGAAAACTTCAAACTACGCTTCAAGAACTTAAAGAGGAGTTTCCTCATGAAAAGAAATATAACAAATATCAGTTTAATGGAAAAGATACCGAAAAAGCTGCACTGGAAAAATATGCAATACCGGATGAAGATGAGAAAGAATTTATTCCCTTGTTGATAAATCTGATGGGGCAGTATAAGTATCTCCCCTCAGTAAATAAAGCAATACGTATTTTGGAACGGGAATTTAATCCTCAAAGCAGATTTACAAATAAAGATGAGATGCAGCTTCAGGTAATTGGTTTCAAGCTCAACGATAATGTTAATGCTGATGATTTGTACAGAAAATGCTCAATTCTTATTTCGGCAATCAAAGAAAAGAAAATGATTGATATTATGTATAAGAGAGTCAATAGTCCTGATTTGGAAGAGAATAAAAAGCTTATTCCTTTAAAGCTGATGCACAAGGATGGTCTTTATTACCTATATGCCGGCAAGTTTATTGCTAATAGCAATAAATATGAACTCAGAAATTTTAAGGTTCATCAAATTGAAAAGTATAAGGTATCTGATGAGGACTACTCAAAAATTGATTTAACAGGGTTGAAAAGGGCTATGGAATTTAGTGAGACTTTTTCTCCGGGTGTATTTATTGTGGATCATGAAAATTATGAGGTAAAATATCTTTACTTCAAATTTCGTGATTGGGCCTATACTTATATAAAGGAACTGACAATACATCACAGTCAGAAAATCGAATTGGAAGATGCTCAAAAACTAGTGTGTATTGTCAGTTTTAATATGGCTGTCATCAAAAATTCTGGGAAAGATCTAAGCCAAAATCCCGAATTGGCTTTTCTGATGGGCCGCTTCAGGGAGTTTGCAGAATTTATTGATTTTGATAACAAAAAGTGGTCTAAAGAGAAGTTGAGGGAGCTGTTAGAATTGTCTTGATCCCTTTTAGTCGCGGATTAAATCTGAGATGTGTTCGTAAAAGATATCTATATGTAAAAGTCTATCCTTTATTGGATTAAAATTTTTAACAAACGCTTGTAAGTATAATTCATACATTTCATAACCACCGGGTGTTATTACTACTCGATAAGTCTGTTCATCACTATTTAAAAACTCCTGATAAATTTCATCCAATCTTGTTAATTTGAAATGTCTTTTTTTTAGATTATAATAGTCTTTTATATCAGAATAAAGGCCTAAAATTTTATTTATGTTCAATCCTTCATTTCTTAGAATAACTTGATAGCCATTCGGGTATTCCCAAACAGAATCTTCCCCAAAAGCCTTTACAGTTCGATAATCATTTTCAGGATTTGTAACATCGTCAATCTGATAGTTGAAATTAGCGTCCCAATAAATATATTCTCCTATTATTTGGTTGTAAATTCCTTCGGTAGAAAAAACTTGATTATGCATTGTTTCATCGAATAGTCTGTAATTCCATTTGCCTCTTAGCCATATTTTAGGTCTGGTTGCAGAAAGTTCGAACATTCTGTTTGAGAAATTATTTGGAATTTCAATACGTCCGGTCTGGATACTGATAAACATTTTGGGGGCAATCTGCTGTTTTCTGAAGATGACATCATAAGTAGCGAGTGCCTCACCGGTAAGGTGTATAAGCCTGATTTGGCGAATAATCCCACCGATATTGAGTTCGATGTCAAATTTCAGATTATAATCGTCACGTTTATTATAAAATTGACTGAAGTTTTCAAAATAGTTTCTATGCTGATGTTCCTCAAAATAATCAGGAAGGGAAGAAACCAATCTGTTTTCAGGTTTGTGCTCAATATCAGTTATTTTAAAATCACTGATATTCAGTATTTTGATGCTTGAATTGATCAGATTTTGATTAGCTAATTTGATACAATGTTCTATGCCTTCTATTAGCTGTATTTTTGTGATTCCTACACTTACATAAATAAAATCACTAATGTAGTCACCGAATTTCAGTATAGGCTGAATGTCAATTCCCGCACCTGCATAGTATGCACAGGATTGAAGATCTTTTTTACACAACATTTTTTCTTTTATATAATGATTACTCTTTTCACCCATAAAGTTCACCTGCCCTAGAAGTTTAAATCCAAGCTTAATCATCAATTTATTAGCTCTTGTGTTTTCTTGTGAGGTGTAACCTTCTAGCGGATATTGAATCTTTTCATTGCATTTAATCTGATTAAATGCTTCAGGAACAATTCCCATACCTGCATAATTGACATCAATTCCGAATCCAATGCTGTTTTGATAAGGTATATCGGAAATTAGGATAAAACCTACGGTTTTGCCATTATGCTGAATTGCCCAAAGTAATTTGGGACCTGAAATCAGAAAACGGGCAAAATTATTGGCTTTAGGTGCTGGCACTTTTCCTCCGGGAGGAACAAATTCTTCTGAAAAATTTGCTTTGTCATTATCTCCGAAACAAGCTTCGGCAATTTCGGTCAGAAGCGGGAAATGTTCCCTCCTTTCGTTTAGTGGAATGAAGATGGTTGTTGTCATGAGTCTTAATTTAATTAGTGAATTATAACCTACTTAAAATCAATATTTAAAGTTCTGAGTGTATTTATTTTTAAAAATCATATTGATTACTTTTCAATTGTCATTACAAATCATATTGCCTAGATTATAAGCGTCCTCATAAGAACCACCTCCATTAGAAAAAAATCTTCTAAAGTAAATTTTAAATTGGTATTCATTTAAGTTCAAATTAGATTCATAAACCGGATTATTTCCATTCATTGAAAATAAACTGAAATTATTATTTACATTTATGTTGAACAGATTGATTATAAAATCAAACTTAGCCTTGCCAAGAACGAGTATTTTTTTCGGCTTTAAAATTTTTATTTTTTGGATGAATAATTTTGTTAAAATCTGATTAGGATAAAAGTTTGGATGACTTCTAGCCCACAAAGGAGAAATTGGTAAGTCTATGATAGTATTTCCTAAAGTATCCCAGTTTTGACTTAACATTATTGGATTATTTTGATAACCATTCGATAAACAATCTATGTATCTCCAATATTTATTAGATCCCCTTGCATGGGGAGAAGGTAGATTGATAATATTTGGAAATGTCCTAAAATATTCAATCTGATATTTTAGGTAATTATTATAGTTTAATAAATTATTACCATAACTACTATTTGTTAAATTGAAAAAGTATGCATATTGTAAATTAAAGTCACTCATGTTTTTTAGTGGCTCTAATGAAATAATTAGTAATTTTTCACTATTACCTTCTTTGTCGAGATTTCCTAAAACTTGCAATGGAGGTAACAAATGATCATATCTTGCATTTTTGTGATAGGTGTTAATGTCATTAAGAAGACGGAAAGAAATTACAGGTAGTTCTAAGTAAGTCATAGAATTACCTCCACTGGCAAGCCAATTATCTTTGGCCATTTTCCAATTAGACAATTCATTATCAATAAGTTCTATCATACTTTTTAAATTAGTTATAAGGTGTGAAATTAAAATTAGAATTATAAGCGCGCAAAATTTGCGCATTTACATTTTTCCCACATTTTATTTACTGACGACCCCAATCGGCTTCCCATAAAGCAGGAAATCTGGTATGTCAAGAGGTTCAACAGATAGAAGTTTTGACTTGTCGGAACTATTATATAGCTCTTCCCTCAGCTCCATCAGTAGTTTACCGAGAATATTTTCACCTTCCAGAAGATCTGCATTATTTTTTTGTGGAACAGCGCCCCAAAATTTATCCTTATGACTTTTTTCTACAATATCCTTGTGCCCGGTGCTCCTCAAAATTTTCGCGAAGCTGCTGAAATTTTGTGCCAGTTTAACTTTTAGGCACCAGCGCATGATATCAACATGAACCTCATCCCAATCGGTTCTATTATGATTTTTTCTGTAAGGTTTACTCTTCATTTTTGCCGCCATAGGGCTACTTTGTTGGATGATTATTTCCTGTGCTTCAGTTAAGCCTGGAAATCTACAGGCCTGATACAATGCCTCAGATGTCAATATATTGATGCCATTAACCCGAAGTATGAATCCGGCACACATATTTGATAATTCTCCGAAAGGCTCATTAGTTTTATTAAAAACACAGCATAGGTCAGCCTGATAAATCATTTTTATTAGTTTTGGTGTTACAACAAATATAGTATTTAACTATTTCGATTCAAAATATTTTGGTAATAAATCAAATTATCATTAAAAATATAATTGCTGCTTATCCCCCACCAAAATTCTTCCCCCATCGCTCTTCATTCTTAGCTTTTTGCTGCTTATAGTGTATAGAACTATAAAAGCACTCAGCTGCCTGGCTTTTGAACTGATGCCTCTACAGATTATCCTGGATATCATACAGGGATTTTACAGATAATCTTCGCAGTCGATCAAGGAAAGGTGTACCTGATTGACAAATAGCGTCACTGCGATGATAGTTTTTGTTGAAAGCCTTGGGAACTTAAGCTTTTTGGGATTTTTCCTTTGAAATAATTTATTTCTCTCTAGGTATCTGCCCTTTATTTTAGAATTGCCTCTTTTTTCCGAATCGGATGTTTTTTTCGAATCGGCCAGGCCAAAAAAAAGAGGCAAATTTGCCTCTCTTAAATTATCTCGATGATTTTTCCAAAGGTGGAAAAAGTAATTTCATCCCAGGTTCTATAGCGTATATAGAGGGTAAGTTGTTTATTCTTGCGACTTGTAAGAAAAACTCGGGAGAACCATATATCTTTTTACAAAGCGCAGGCAGATTGTCACCATACTTAACATCCACCACATGCGAAAGGTCGGGAGAATTACCTTTGGCTCGGCTTTCTGCATCCTGAAAACCACGGAATTTCAACTGTATTTCTGCTCTTACAGGATGTCCTTCGGCACTGAAGAGGGTGTATTTTACATCCATGCCTTTAAGTAAACACTTGAAGATAGATGTTTCTTTAAGGGCAGGGTCATTGCTATGCGTAAGAAATACCGAGCCCCAGGCCACTGCCAGATAGGGTGGACCATGACATTCTTTCACGAAATCGTAACAGACTGCCTTTAAGGTTTTTATATACTCCTGAACAGAGGGCTGCGTACTAGAACTCTTGGCCAACAGTAATTTTTTATTGCCGTCGGCTATAGGTAAAACTCCGGTTGCGTCAACAATCGTATCAATAGAGAGTTCTGGACACTCATAACCCTGAAAAACCCTTGGTTTAAAAGATTCACCTGCTGCAGTTTCAGAACCCATTTTATTACCTGATCCAGCATCTTTTTCTTCTGCATCTTCAACACCAAAAGAAAGTGAAATTTCCGAAGGGTTCACCTGCAGTTCTATCTCATCTGTACTACCTTTACGATCCGAAAAGAGCGGGTCTTTATAAGCAATAATTTTTACCCTTGTTACTAAAGTATCTCCTGACATAAATTATGTTGTATTAGTATAGTGGGCTTGAAGGCAAGTTGCTTGATTCTTTTTGGAATGCAGGTGTAGTAGCACTATAATTAATTGAATATAGACTTGACTTACCAGTTTCTGTATCCCAAGCGATTACAGAATAAAATACCTTACCATTAATATTAACAACCTCAGCATCCAACATAATCTTGCCAGTGCTATTCACCGTATTCGGGCTATCGGCCTTGGCACTATTATTGCTAATGGAGGCGATGCCAAAAAGGGTAGCAAAAATTATCAATGCGCTTCCTGCTAATTTTGCAAAAATTCTTTGCGCAGCTGAATCAATTGAATTTTTCATAGTTTTTTTGATTTTAATTTAATTAAAAATGTTAATTGTCAATGTATTATAATATTTTCAAACAAATCTTTTATTTCAAATCATCCTCCTCTCCTTTTCGAGTTTAAAATAGTGGATCTTTGTAAGCTATAATTTTTACCCTTGTTACTAATGAATCGCCTGACATAAAGTTATAATTAGTATATTGGGGAAGAAGGCAATTGGTATGATGGTGCAACCATATTGTTTGATCCCCTATCAAAATTATATAATTTTGATTTGCCGCTTTCTGTGTCCCACACCAAAACATTATAAACAGGGTTACCATTTAAAACAAAACCTGCCGTTGACATTTGAATTTTGCCTGTATTATTCACCGTATTAGGGCTATCGGCCTTAACGCTATTGTTGCTAATAGAAGCGATACCAAAGCTGGCGATACCAATACCAATAAGCAGAAACATAATTCCTTTGCAGAGATCAACAAATTTTAGATTTTTCATAATTTGAATTTTTTGTTAGCAATACAATTTGATAAAGATAAATATTGATACTGAACTTTCCAAATGCCGTGCCACATTTTTAAAAGCTGATATATAAAATTAAGGGTACGAGATAGCAGGGTGTAAATTTTAAAAATTAAAAAATTTGAGTACGCTGCTCATTAATTGCTGACCGGCACTCAGACGGTCGTCTATTTTCAGCTGTTGTTCAACCTGTTCTATGAGTCCAAGGCCAATTTCAAGGTCGAGGCGGTCGTAATTAAAACGCAATGCTGTACTTTCGCCAGCTTCAATTTTGGGAACCGTTAAAACACCGGTATTCAGTGTAATAAACTGCTCAGCTATATCATTTTCAAAACCTTCGGCGCTAAAGCTTAAATCGCCTAAACCCAATAGAATTTCAGCTTCATATATTATTCTTTCATTAAAATCGTCCATTTCCAGACTGCCCTTGCCCCTTATGTTGGCATAACCATCTTTATCGTCGAAATTGCCCTTAGTTTTTAATTGAGATTCATTGTCTTTGAGGTAATCGCGAAATTTTGAGAAACTGTCTTTTGGGGCCTCGAAATGCAGCACAGTGCTTAATTGATCAAGGTAGTCCCCTGTGAGGCTATCAATTTTTTTATCCGAAGCCCTGATGATTGTCTCCTGTTCTTTGATTCTATTTTCCAGATCTTTATCGGGGTTACCCGTGAGCAAACTGTCAATCTCATCCATAAGTTCATCATCTTCGGTATTGTCTGCTTTATCCATTTTACGGTTTTCCCTGTTCAGATTCAGTTCTGAAATAAGTTCAGCCAAACTATCATCGGCAGTTTCGTTCTCCTGCAATTCGGTTTCCACCTGGCTCCGAATTCTGAAAGTGTAATCAACAATTTCATTTTGTGCATCTAACCATTCCAGTTCATCCAGCGGCAGATCCTCATTCACGCCACCCATCAGCAGGTCATGCATTTTTTGAATATTTTCATCATTGATACCCGATGCAATTTCGCCACCTATGCCGTCTCTTTTCTGTATGGCTTTTCTCAAAGCAGAATCGAAGCCGCTATGGAAACCAATACTAAAGCTTTCGATAAATTTTACCCAGTTTTCCTGCTTTAATTTTGTAAAATATTCGCGGATGCCAGAAGACGGAATTTCGCTGATAGCTTTATCAAAAACACTTAGTAGTTTATTGGTTTTCCCTTCTATATAGGCCTTTATGTCTTCGCCCAAATGATGATTGGATTCAACATTGACATCTATTTCAGAGATTAATTGACGATAGAAAGCTGTTGTTTCGTGAAAGTCAGCCAAAGCTGCAGATTCGGTTGCAGGCGGTTTATTTTCATTGCGATATTGCTTATATTCCTTAGTCAGATTTTTTTTGAATGCAGCAAATATTTTGTTTACAGCAAAAATTTCGTTGACTTTTAGATCTTCGAAAGATTCAGTAGGATTGGTTTTAACTAAGTGGTAGGCCATCTTATTTGCCTCGCCGAAACCTTCTCCATAGGCTTCATTGCCTTCATTACCAATTGAATTCATCATCTGATTGAAGAAGTTCTGCCCTAAATCCTGCTCGGCCTGTGCACTAATGGCCTTTTTTTCTGTTGCGATTTCAAGTCCTGATTTAATGCCTTTGGGAGCTGCAAAATCAAATCCGTCGGAATATTCGCCAAGGTAAGTTTCTATATATTGCAGCATAGCATTAAAACCAATGAGATCATCTTCGTTCAAACTGGTTTTATTAGCCTGAAAAAGACTTTTAAAACCTTTGATGACTGTTTTGAAATTATCCTTGAACGACTGTTTATTATCACAATTTTTGAAGGCCTCGTCTTTGGTTGACTGAATGGTTAAAAGCTGCTGTTTTAATTTTCCATTTTGCGTTGCTGCATTTTCTGTGATTAGTTTTCCAGTCCTGGTCTTTATTCTTTCTGTAGCAAGAGAAAAGCTTTCGGTGCTGAATTTGCTAAAAACCAGTGGCTCGTTATCCAAGGTCGTATTGTTGGAGGCAAAAGCATAACCTTCATCATAACCATCTGTGCCACCCTCAGCGAAAGCATCGCTTTCGTTCATGTTATTAAGTTGTTCGAGCAGGCTGTTGCGTTGCTGAAATGCTTTTTGGGCAGTTCCGTCGGTATTGCCCGATGCCATATCTAGCATTCCCTGATCACGGCCCTCTCTTATGCCCCTGTAATACTCAGATCTGTAGTTGATGGTCCCGCTCAGCTCATCATCGTAATCATCGAGCGGAGTATTGTTTATATTGGCGCTATGGGCTTTGTAATAGCCTTTCAGGTAGTCGAAACGGCCAAGATAGGCTTCATTATAGCCATCGTTGTAACCCATCAGCGCATCGCCTTCGAGATTTGCTTTGTCTTCATCTTCTTCAGGTCTTGGCAGCGCTTCGGCCTTGGCAATCGACTCCTCTGCTTCATCTGCTGCAGTTTCTCCGTTTTCTGTACCCATTCGATAACCCTCGGCATACTGTGGCCCCCTCAGCTCCACAGCATAGGTATCGAAACCTGCATTTCCTGCATTGATGAGCATCCCAATCTGTACTCCACGCATACGTCCCTCTCTGAATG
>JBIPOO010000417.1:0-2774 GCA_044379045.1 Saprospira sp. | reverse complement strand
GCACATTGAGTTTTTCCATAGAGACTCTGACGACAAATTGAGAGCGGTACAGATTCGTTAGCCTAAATTGAAAGCAAGCAGGATAATTATATCCTTAATATGCCTTTTTTTTGTCCAAATTCAAAATTACTATAAATGCCCGATTCAAAAACTATACAAATAGAAGAAAGTTGGAGAACAGCCTTACAGTGTGAATTAGATAAGCCATATTTTTCAGCACTATGGGATTTTTTAAAAGCAGAAAAAGCAGTTGGTAAAATAATTTATCCACAAGGCCCTTTGATTTTTAATGCATTTGATTCGGTGCCACTCAATGAAATTAAGGTAGTAATTATAGGTCAGGATCCCTATCATAACCCTGGCGAAGCGCATGGACTTTCATTCTCTGTGCCATTCGGGGTAAAAACACCGCCATCATTGAAGAAAATATATAAGGAATTGGAAACAGACATTCCTGGGTTCAAATGTCCTGAACATGGCTGTCTCGAAAAATGGGCCAATCAAGGCGTTTTTATGTTAAATGCCTTCCTTACAGTAGAAGCTTCAAAACCCCAATCACACCAGAAAATTGGCTGGGAAATTTTTACCGATGCAGTAATCAAAACCATCTCAGATAGGAGAGAAGGAGTTGTTTTTATGTTATGGGGTAATTTTGCCAAGAAAAAATCATTGCTGATTGATGCGTCCAAACATCTGGTACTCGAAGCGGCACATCCTTCTCCCTTGGCCGGAAATGCATTTCTGGGTTGTCAGCACTTTTCAAAGGCTAATAATTATTTGAAAAATAAGCAAAAAGAAGAAATTAATTGGAATATTCAGCCTTAATTCAAAGCGAAAGCATGTGGGACAAGCACATAAAAACAAAAATAATATTAAAAAAATAATGCCCATATTTTGGATAAAATCAAAAGGGTATTATCTTTGTGTCGCTCTTAAAAGAAGGGTCAATAATTTGGGTGATTAGCTCAGCTGGTTCAGAGCATCTCGCTTACACCGAGAGGGTCGGGGGTTCGAATCCCTCATCACCCACCCAAATTTTTAGATTTATTTTTTTTCCTCTTCACAGAGGGTGATTAGCTCAGCTGGTTCAGAGCATCTCGCTTACACCGAGAGGGTCGGGGGTTCGAATCCCTCATCACCCACATTACATATACAAGGTTTCAGCTTTACTGTTGAAGCCTTTTTTTACGTTTAACCAATATAATTATGTTAAAACTTCTTCCAATCCTCCTCCTTTTTATCTTCTTTGCATGCAAGCATTCAGATAAAGTAAATGAAAATAAAACTACTGGTGAAAGTTCAGACTATTTCAATTTCAAAACCGAGGGCAAATTTCAGGCCGCCGGTGTACAGATGATAAAATTGAAGGAAGGTCATAAGGTTTGGACAAAAAGAATTGGCAATAATCCTAAGATAAAGGTTCTGCTATTACACGGAGGACCTGCACTCACACATGAGTATATGGAATGTTTCGAAAGCTTTTTTCCTCAGGCTGGTATCGAGTTTTATCATTATGATCAATTGGGTTCCTATTATTCCGATCAGCCTGAAAATGACAGTCTATGGACCGTTGACCGTTTTGTGGAAGAATTGGAACAGGTCAGAATAAAATTAGGACTCAACAGTGACAACTTCTTCATTTTGGGCAATTCCTGGGGTGGCATTTTGGCTATGGAATATGCTTTGAAATATCAAAAAAATCTAAAGGGTATGATCATTAGCAATATGACTGCCGATTTTGATAAATATGAGGCATACAACAAGCAATTGCGTGCCGCAATGCGAAAATCCCTTATCGATTCATTGGAGGTATTTGAAAAGAAAAACGATTTCCATAATCCAAAATATCAGGAACTTGTCTTTAATGAGTATTACACCAGCCATATTCTTCGTTTGCCAGTTAAAGAATGGCCTGAACCTGTGTTACGCAGTTTCAAACATGTAAATGCGCATGTGTATGAATATATGCAAGGCCCTAGCGAATTTGTTCCAGGTGGTATCCTAAAGCATTGGTCAGTTTGGAATCGTCTCAAGGAATTATCAGTGCCAACCCTTATGATTGGTGCAAAATATGATAGTATGAATCCTGCTGAAATGGAAGAAATGAGCAAATTGGTTAAAAATGGAAAATACCTCTATTGTGCCAATGGAAGCCATTTAGCGATGTGGGACGAACAAGAATTTTATATGAAAGGTGTAATTGATTTTTTAACATCGGTTAAGTAAATGAACGCCCTCTTGAATAAATATTTTTTTACCTATAGTTTTATTTTATTTCTATCCTGCAATTCAATAAACGCGCAGGAGTGTATAGTTAATGGTACTGTTAAAGACAATGTAGGTATTGGATTGGCCTTTGCAAATATAGTTTTTAAAAATGACAGCACTTTATTTGGTGTAGTGAGTGATAGTGCAGGGAATTTTAATTTGAGCTTGAATGCTACAAACTATATCATGAGCATTTCCCTTATCGGTTACAGCACACTGAACAAAAAAATTGTAATTGATAAAAATACTAATCTTGGTATAATAACGCTTACGGAGGATTATTTGGGAACCGGAGAGGTTATCATTAGTGCAAATTTAAAGGAAACTTACCTCTTAGCTTCGCCGGTAAAGGTATCAGTTTATTCTGCTAAATTCATTCAACAGACCATTCCCGCTATGGGGCTCATGGAAACACTGAAGCTAATGAATGGCTTACAGGAAAACAATGCCTGCGGTGTTTGTAACACCAATTCAATTAGCATAAATGGTTTGCCACCTGCATATAC
>JBIPOO010000130.1:0-10338 GCA_044379045.1 Saprospira sp. | reverse complement strand
CTGAAACTATCTTTATTTTTGATCCCATACAGTTTGATTTGCCTAAAAAGTTTATTGGAAATGATAAAAAATGAGAGCAACAAAACAAGTACTCCAAAAAGTGCAAAGAATGTAAAAATATTAATTTTGGAGAGGTCTTCAAATTCAAAGTAGATATTTGGATTGTAAACAATATTTCTCAATATCTGCTGTATGAAGCTGGTTCCGCCTATGATGAATCCAAATACCACTATAAGTACTGCATATTTTTGAATTAGTGGGCTGTTTTGCTTTCTTTTAAAGTTGAGTTGATGCGAAACAAAAAAGGCAAAATAGCTGAAGAGCAAAACATCGATCAGGAAATCGCCAATGGAATAAAACCATAGTTGCTGTCCTGTCGAAAATTTGGTTTGAAAACCCGATAATTCATGTATAGAAACCGGAATTCCTCCATAAACAGTAATGAGCCTAAAGCTTACAATAAGGAAAACCATAAGCAAAGCACCTGCTGAGAAACTATATCGCGTAGAAATTTTAACCGATGCCTTATAGAAGGCTGCTAAAAAAGCTGATAAAGCAATGAGGTAGAAAAGATAAGACCAATACACCCCATTTCGGTATGGATATTCTTTTTTTGACTTTATTTTTATTAATTCGCCAGTGTTGATGCCTTTTATCGGACTGCCGGAGCTGTCGTTGCTGATTTCTGCAAAATTACTGAAATCCTCATCCATTAGCGGGAAATTATTAAAAAGGTACTGGTTGTTTATTGGGAAGCGGAGGTACAAGGGAATGAGACCAACCAGAGAATATTTTTTTTTGGAACCTTTTGTTTTTATTTCAAAGGGTCTTTTAATCATCAGATACTTCGATCCAGCAATTTCATTTAATT
This sequence comes from Saprospira sp., assembly GCA_044379045.1. GTDB lineage: Bacteria > Bacteroidota > Bacteroidia > Chitinophagales > Saprospiraceae > Saprospira. The sequence continues at coordinate 9,467 of JBIPOO010000130.1, read as the reverse complement.
TCTGTTGCGGTATTGCCTCGTACTGAAAATCACTTTTGTAGGGCTGTACGCTGTTATTGTTCCAGAATAGCAGTGAATCATTTTCACTGAAAATTAAAAATGTATAGGGTTTTTGTTCCAGAACACTTATACTGTCGTTGGAAATATCTCTTTTGACAGCACTGCTTATAAATGTTTCATTTTGAAAGAGGGCAAGCAGCTCACTTTCAGCTTTGTGAAGGCGGTTTTCAAAATCTCTGGCCAATTGATCATTGTCGGCCTTTCTTTTTGCATAATTTTCTATAAAAAATGCTGCAAGCCAAAATGTGACGCCGATGCCAATAAAAAATAATAATTGTCTGAATGTTTTACTCATATTTTACAGCAGGTATAACCCAAACATAAACCGAAATTTACAAAAATTAACCAATTCGGCAACTGTTTTTCGGTAATTCATAGCTGTTTACTGATATAATTCTGTCGAGTCTTATTTCATCACCACTGTCCAAAATCAAAAAATCGGCTTTATTGCGACAGATAATATCGCTGATAATAGCGTTGATTTCGATATTTCTTGGAAAATTTCCCTGTTGGTAGATGATATTGCAATTGGTTTTTTGAAGTGACCAAAGTTCGAGCCGCTCTAAAAATTCACAGTTGATTGGAATGTATTTATCGCTCATATTTAGTAAAAAAGCCTCAAAATTCCCAGACCGGTTTTTTGAGGCTCCTTGTTTTCTGGAAGAAATAAAATTATTTATCAGATAAGTAACTGCGCATAAAAAAATGAAAAAGACTTCATTCGGCGGAGCCTTCGGGTTCAAAGCTTATTATTTATGCTTGACTACTTATGTTTGTAAACCACACAGTTTGCATGCATACCGCCTCCAACGGATGAAAGTACAATGTTGTCACCACTATGAATTTCGTGTCCTTTCAATTTTCCTTTCATGATCCAATCGAGCAGCATGGGTAGGGTAGCGGCCGAACTATTGCCCCAAAACTGAACAGTAAGGGGAAAAACCGATTCAGGGACATTGTCCAAACTGTTCAGTTCGTATAGTTTTTTTAACAATTGTCTGATCATTTTTTCATTGGCCTGGTGCATCAGTATTTTTTGTACATTTGCGATTGGAATTCCGGCTTTTTTCAGACAGGCATCGATTGTTGCGGGTACTTTTTCCATAGCGTATTTGAATACGCTTTTGCCCTGCATTTTAACATAAATGCGTTCATGGTCGGCCTCATTGTGCGAATGCCCCATTCGCAGGTATTCAGCTTTTTCTACACTATCGGTTACAGTTTTGTGACAAAGTATTCCGACAGGTTCCTCACTTTCAATTGCCTCAAGAATTACAGCACCTGCACCATCTCCAAATAACATAGAATCGAGGTCGTGCGGGTCAAGCACGCGCGACATCACATCGGCGCCAATAACCATTACCCGTTTAGCATCACCACTTTGGATGTAGTAATTTGCCTGAATAACACCTTGCAGCCAGCTTGGGCAACCAAAAAGAATATCATAGGCTATACAATCCGGGTTCATGATACCCAATTTCTGTTTCACTTTTGCAGCAACATTAGGTAACATATCTGAAAAATGATTATCAGCCCTAACGTCGGCAAAATTATGCGCAACTATAATATAATCGAGGCTTTCGCCGTTAATGCCTGATGATTTCAGGGCATCTTCAGCAGCAAAGAATGCAATATCAGAGGTGTTGTAGATATCTTTCACGTATCTGCGCTCAACTATGCCGCTGATTTCGGTAAGCTTATCAAGAATTTCAGTGCTTTCTTTTGGATTGAGGCTATGGTCTGTATTGTAAAATGTATTGTTTTTGAAAGAACTGTTCGGCATTACTTCGGTTGGCAAATAAGAACCGCTGCCCAAAATTCTTGAATAAATTTTTTTCATAATCTATATGTAGTTGAAAACAGACCATCTAAATAACTGAGTGCAAAATTAACAAAAAATCAACTTCAGCCAAAATAAAGTTTCAATTTCCAAATTTGTGCTACTGAACTTGCAAAATGATGTAAAAATATCTTTCGGCCCCTATTATAATACCGATTTTTTGTGCATATTTGACAAAACATTAAAAAAAAGCAGATGCAAAACACTGTTCTGGACCAAAATTACAGACTGAGCAATAATTTTTACGAGAGTGACATTGTGTTACAGCACTACCTCAATACCAGGCTTTCTGTGAGAAGTCTTGCCGGGTTTTCTGAAACGCTGATTGAAACAGGTAAAGAAGCAGCCAACGAATTATGTCAGCTGTCACGAATTGCCGATAAAAATGGACCAGTACTAAAGAAAAGAAATTTTTACGGTGAAAATGCTGATGAAATAGTTTTTCATCCTGCTTATGGCAAAATGCTTGAAATTGCTGTTGAAACGCAGATGCTCCGTTTAAAATGGGAACCCGAAATGAGAAGCCGATATGAGGGCGAAAGGCACAAAATGGGGTTTGCCTCAGGTTTTTTATTTGCCATGAGCGAGAGTGGGCTTTACTGTCCGCTTTGTATGACCGACGGTGCAGCCTTACTTATTGACCGATATTGCAGCAATGAAGATAAAGCAAGGCTTCTGCCCCGAATTTATACAGATAATGCTGCCGACTTGTTTACAGGGGCCATGTTTCTAACAGAAAAATCTGGCGGGTCGGACGTTGGAGCAAATATGGTCAATGCCGTACAACTTTATGATGATCTTTGGCATTTGAATGGGGAGAAATGGTTTTGCAGCAATGCCAATGCTGATATTATCTTTGTTTTAGCCCGAACTAAGCCCGACCAGCCTGGCACAAAAGGATTGGGTATTTTTCTGCTCGAACCCAAACTTCCCGACGGCTCTTCGAATGGAATGGAACTGGTCAGACTAAAAGATAAATTGGGCACAAGATCAATGGCCAGTGGAGAATATATACTGAAAAATGCCAGGGCAAAATTAGTTGGCGCTGCAACTGAAGGGTTTAAAATCATGACAGATATGATTAACCTGTCGAGGCTATATAATTCGGTTGCTGCTATTGCCGGAATGCGTCGAGCTATTGTAGAGACCTATCAGTTTTTGTCTTTCAGAAACAGTTTTGGCAAAAATATATTGGAACACCCACTGGTACGTACAAAACTGCTTGAATTAGGTGCTGTTTATCTTGGTAATTTTTACCTTAGCTGGCGTGCAATAGAGGCACTCGATGCTGCTGAATGCGGCGATGCTGAAGAGGCCGAGCTGCTACGTTTGTTAACTCCAATGGCAAAAAAATCAAGTGCTGAAACCTCAGTTTATGCTGTACGGGAAACAATGGAACTAATGGGAGGGATGGGTTATATCGAGGATGGTGTAATGCCTAAAATTATGCGCGATATGATGGTGCTACCCATTTGGGAGGGTGCAGGTAACATTATGATTCTGGATATGCTGCGCGCTTCATTCAAATCGGGCGCTTTGGAAATTTTATTTTTAGAATTGGAATCAGAATTTGGTACTGCAGTTGATACTGATTTTGAAAATGCTGAAAAATGGGATGAAATTTCTACAAAACTACATGCCTTAAAAGAGCACATTTTTCAATTGCAGGAAACAGAACCGGAAATAATGGAAGCTAATGCAAAAACTGCCTTCGAAACACTTTGCAAATTTTATCAGTTGGGTTGTCTTTTGCGTTATTACGATGATGAGAGTGAAAAATGGATCCGGCCTGCCCTCGATTTTTATTGTGAAATGCTGCTTCCTGTTAATGAGTTTAAGTTGAAAAGCCCTCCAAAACTGGAAAATGTTAGAAATTTGATGGCTTGGGATTTTTAAAAGCAAAGAAAATATAAAAAATTAAATGTCTATAAAATGAATGAGATACTGAAGCAACTGATGCACGAATTTGAAAGACCATTGCAGAATCCGGTACTGATTTTTTCTTTGCTGCTGCTCATTATTTTGCTTGCCCCAATTCTCGTTAAAAGAATCAAAATCCCTGGTATTATCGGCCTCATCCTTGCAGGTGTTGCTGTTGGTCCCCATGGTTTCAATCTGCTAGCAAAGACCGATGCCATAAAACTTTTCTCAACGATTGGCCTGCTCTACATTATGTTCATAGCCGGATTGGAATTGGATCTGAACGAATTTAAGAAAACCAGACACAAGAGCATTATGTTTGGCTTTTTTACTTTCATCATTCCTATTTTGATTGGATTCCCAATTTGTTATAATCTCTTAGGGTATAATTTTAATGCCAGTTTCCTCACAGCCAGTATGTTTGCAACCCACACCCTGGTGGCATATCCTATCGTGAGCAGGCTTGGTGTAGCCAAAGATGAAGCGGTGGCGGTAGCAGTTGGCGGTACTTTGCTTACCGATACGGCAGTGCTATTGATTTTGGCTGTCGTAAAAGGAAATGCATCACCCGAGGGGCTCAGTTTCGATTTTTGGATGAGGCTGTTAATTGGACTTACATTGTTTACCTTGATCATGTTTTTATTGGTTCCGCGAATTACCAGATGGTTTTTTCGAAAGTTGGAATCGGAAAAACACTCGCATTATATTTTTGTACTCTCGGTTGTTTTCTTCTCCGCTTTTTTGGCCGAAATAGCTGGGGTAGAACCAATTATAGGTGCTTTTGCCGCAGGGCTGGTACTGAATCCCCTCATTCCGCACTCATCGGCTTTGATGAATCGGATTGAATATGTGGGCAATGCACTCTTTATTCCTTTTTTCCTGATAAATGTCGGTATGCTCGTCGATATGTCGATACTTTTTAAAGGATATACTGCCTTGACAGTAGCTGGAGCATTGACAGCTGGAGCAATTTTTAGTAAATGGCTTGCAGCGTTTGTAACGCAGCTTTTATTCAAATACAGCCCCACACAAAGAAATTTGATTACGGGCTTGAGTAGTGCACATGCTGCTGCAACGATTGCCATTATTTTGATTGGTTACAACCTCAAAATTTTGGATGAAAACATTCTGAACGGAACAATTATTCTAATACTGATAACCTGTTTGTTTGCCTCCTTTATTACTGAGAAAGCTGCAAAAAAATTGGCGGTTAGTTCCTCTGGTTCTGATGCCGATACAAAGTCATATGGCAGAGAGAAAATTCTATTGCCGGTTGCAAATTTCTCGAATTTCGAAAAATTACTTGATTTTGCCATCCTTTTCAAAGATAAAAAATCTAAATCTGCCATTACGATGCTTTCGGTTGTTACAAACGATGCAGATGCCGAAGCCAATATTGCCGAAGCTCAAAAACGAATTGAAGCTGTTAAATTACATGCTTCAGCCTCCGAAACTAAGGTCGATTTTATAACAACAATCGATTTTAATCCTGGCAATGGTATCGCCAGAACATCGAGAGAGGTGATGGCAAATACCATACTTTTGGGTTGGCCCCGTAAAAAGGGTTTCATTGATAAGCTGATGGGTGAAGTACTGGAACAGGTTTTGGAAAACACAGACAAAATGGTTATTATTACCAACACAGATGGTATAGCTATGACCTATTCCGGTGTAAGACTTATTTGCCCTCCTTTGGCAGAAATGGAGAAGAACTTTGCACTTTGGCTGAAAAAAGTAGATAAACTTGCGGCAGAACTAAGCGTGCCAATTGATGTTTGTGCCAATGAAAATACTGCCGATGCCATTCGAAAAATGCAGGATAAAAAAGCTTATTCGGCAAATTACAGTTTTAAGTTGATGTCTACTTTTGAAAAAATGGAAGAAATTGCAGCCCAGTGCTCTCCCGAAGAAATAATTATACTAATTTCGGCCCGACCTGGAGCAGTCTCCGATACCAATGAACTGGACAGCCTTCCCAAAAGAATGGAAAATATCTTCGAAAAAAATCACCGTCTTATCATCATACCATAATCGGGTGAAAAAAACTTTTAAAATTGACCTGGACTTAAGTGAGCTAAAGCATAAATTGCTCAGTTGGGCATCGCCTTTCAAGAATCTGGCTCATTTCGATAACAATAGTTACAGTGACAACCAATACTGTCGTTTCGAAACGCTGACAGCTGTTTCAAACGCTGACAGTTTTGAAAAAAATGCGGGAGAAAGTGCCTGGCAAGCTTTTGAAACTTTCAAAAATCAACATCCCGAAAGCTGGCTCTTTGGTTATTTGGGCTATGATTTAAAAAATGAATTGGAGGAATTATCTTCCGAGAATCAAGATTTTCATAATGCACCCTCACTCAGTTTTTTTATTGCCGAAATTTTGGTTGCAATAAATACAAAGGCAAAAGCTGTCGAAATTTATGCACCAAACCCTGAAAATGTCTGGAATGAAATATTGAATACAGCAATTTTGAATGAATTTTGTCCTAGGGATATAGAGATAAGTACCCGTATCAGTAAAGCTGAATATATTGCTGCACTTGAAAAAATTAAGGCGCATATCATAGCAGGTGATATTTATGAAATAAATTTCTGTCAGGAATTTTACGGTTTTACTAAGCTAGAAGCTGCAGGTTTTTTTATGCGTTTGAACCGACTGAGTCCCGCTCCCTTTTCTGCCTGGTTCAAGCATGGGGAAAACCATATTTTTTGTGCAAGTCCAGAGCGCTTTCTGTTTAAAGATGCCGATAAACTTGTCAGTCAACCTATTAAAGGGACCATCCGCCGTTCATTGGATGGGCTTGAAGACCAAAGACTTAAAGAAGAACTTTTTCAAAGCGAAAAAGATCGCGCCGAAAATGTGATGATTGTCGATCTGGTAAGAAACGATTTGAGCCGAACTGCCAAAACAGGTACTGTTGAAGTGGAAGAACTTTTTGGTATTTATGGTTTTAAACAGGTATGGCAGATGATTTCAACAATCGGCGCTAAACTAAAAAATGAAAGCGATGCATTAAGGGCTATAAAAGCTGCATTTCCACCCGGTTCAATGACAGGAGCCCCAAAAATAAGGAGTATGGAACTGATAGACAGCCTAGAATCCTCTGCGAGGGGAAGTTTTTCCGGAACTTTGGGCTATTTTAGTCCCGATGGAAATTTTGATTTTAACGTGCTGATTCGCTCCATTTTTTATTCGGAGCATAACGAAAAACTTTCATTTCAGACCGGAGGTGCAATCGTTTACGACTCAGACCCTGAAAAAGAATATGAAGAATGCATGCTGAAGGCAAAAGCTATGCTCCTTGCACTTGGAAAAGATTAAACCTGCGCATTTTGAAAATGAGCTAATGCTTCTTCCATTTCATTAAAAACACTGAAGGTTTTGTTGAGTTTTGTCAAAACCAAAAGTTGGCGGGTGCTTTCTGAAATACCTAATAGTACTACATCGCCGCCAGCAGTACGCGCTCTTGTCAATATTGAAATTAAAAAGGAAAGACCTGTACTGTTGATAAAGTTATTAATTGCAGCGGGCGACTGCTGACCGTATGGAGTCGATTTGAACTCAATAATAAAATCACAGCGGCCCTCTTTGATAAATTCCTCAATCTTTGTTATGATTTCCCGATTTACATCAGCATTCCAAAGACTTTCAATTTTCAGCAGTTGAACTTTGCTGATTTCGGTGAATGAATAAGACATAGGGAAGTGGTTTTGGTAATTTTGTCAGTATATAACCAAATCTGTACCAAAAATTTATGAACAGTTCGGAAATTGTTATTTATGATGCTTTAATATAATTTGTTACCACTGAATTAAAAATTCAACATTTAAAAAGTCTGAAAATCAATTTGGATTTTTGCGCTAAAACTTTGGAATAATAAACTAATTTAGCGTAAATAATAAAAAACTGTAATTAGGATTTACAGGTCTTACAAAGCCATTCTTTGCCACTTAAACATTATAAAGATGAAGCAAAACAAAAGATTTCAGACTGGTTTGGAAAAGTTCAGAGAAATTGATAAATCAGCAGTTGAAAAAATTATTGATGAACTGAAAGATGTTTCTCCTGAGTTGGGAAATTATATAATTGAATATGCTTACGGTGATATCTATTCAAGAAAAGAACTTGATTTAAAATCAAAAGAAATTGCCATTATTGCTGCATTGACAGCATTGGGAAATGCACAGCCCCAGTTGAAATTTCACATTAATGCAGGCTTTAACATAGGACTCAGCGAAACAGAAATCAAAGAAATCATCCTATTGATGAGTGTTTATGCTGGTTTTCCTGCTGCGCTTAACGGAACTGCCATACTGAAAGAAGTGATAAAGGAAAGGAATGAAAAAAGCTAATCAAATAAATTGAACCAAATACAAATCGCTGATTTTGCATAAAATCAGCGATTTGTATTTACAGGTAAGTAGAAAATGTAATATCCTATTTTTGCTTGGAAATTAGCCAGATATATAAGTTTTCTACCTTCTCTCTGGCCCATGGAGTTTTTCTTAAAAATGCCAGGGAAGATTTTATGCTTGGATCTTTTTTGAAGCAATTAATATTTACTTGTGAGGCCATATATGGCCAACCGTGATTTTCGACCAGATAGTTCAGAATCTGTTCAAGTGTTATGCCGTGTAAAGGATTGTTTTTTTGGGGAACCATTGTTTTTGCTTAATATTGTACAAATGTAAGTAGAAAGTTACAAAAAATATATGCTATTTTGGGTATCTTTAATCGTATCTTGATTTTGAATATAATTGTTGAGAATAGTTTTATATGAAAAAGAAAAAAATATTTTGGAATACTACAACGCTTTTTTGCCTGATTTTGGGCTTCAATAACTTTGCATTTAGTCAACAACTGGATGGTTTTAAAATAACAAAGCTAATCCCCACAACAGAAGTCAAGGATCAGGGATACTCCGGTACCTGCTGGAGCTTTGCTACCCTTTCATTTTTGGAAACAGAGGTTTTGAGGAAAACAAAGCTTGCATTCGACTTATCTGAAATGTATGTTGTCAGAAATATATATCCCGAAAAGGCAAAAAACTATTTTAGAACGCAGGGTAACACCTATTTTACTGCCGGTGGGCAAACTCAGGATGTACTCTTTGTAATGAGAAATTATGGATTGATACCGGAGTCGGCTTACAAACAGAAAATGGATGTTTTGTACGGTTACAATACCTCAAAACTAGACACAGCAACCCTCAAATTTGTGCGCAGCTTAAGAAAAAAAGAGGATGATATTATTCCATTGGACTGGATCAACAGTTTCGATTCTATACTCAACAGTAATTTGGGTGTTCCGCCTACCGAATTTAGCTATAACAACAAAAAGTACAGCCCAAAATCCTTTTCCGATCAAGTACTTGGACTTAATGCAGATGATTATATCCAAATCACTTCCTATACACATCATCCTTATAATGTGTTTTTTTGTTTGGAATCTAGATTTAACTGGTCATTCGGACTTTATTACAATGTCAGTTTAAATGATTTTATAAAAATTCTGAACAATTCTCTTTCAAATGGTTACACAGTAGTTTTTAACGGAGATGTCTCTGAAAAAGATTTCGATTTTGAAAAAGGAAGCGCAATCATTCCTGATAAGTTTGAGGATGCAGCCGAATTAAGACAGAAAATG
>JBIPOO010000416.1:0-2784 GCA_044379045.1 Saprospira sp. | reverse complement strand
GCGTGAAAATGGGTTTCGAAAATGTATTTGATTTCAGCTCCATCTTTCTTAGCCATTTCGATATATGGATCGGTTTCGCGCAGGGGATCGATGATAGCAACCTGACCATCGGATTCGATATAATATGCACCTTGAGCAAGGCAACCGGTATAAATCTGTTCGATTTTCATAATAAAAACTTTTGTTTTAATTTTTAATGACACAAAGATAAGACTGTTTTTGCGGATGCTAGGTGACTATTGTCACATCGAAGATTTTTTTTGGCATATTTAAGAATTTTCTAACTCCTCTATGTCAAAACCTGCGTCCTCAACAGCCAAAATGATTTTATTTTTATCAGGATGTTCTCCTTCTACTTTTAAAATCTTATCAGAAACGGTAGTATCGACCGACCATGAAATGTCAGGAATTTCATTTAGAAATGGGCCGACCGATTTTATGCAGTTAGCACAATTAATATTGGTTTTAAATTTCAATGTTATCACGATCTTACTTTGTAATTAGTATATTTTTTCGAATTCTTTGGGCGCCTTGATTCAATTCAAAGAGGTAATAACCTTCATCGAGATGATTCAAATTAAAACTCAAATGATGCTTTCCCGGTTTCAGCGGCAATCTTTGCTGGAAAACGCTATTACGCTCAGTATCAGAGATTTCTATGTGAGTAGTTTCGTCCTGCATGAGCTCGACATCGGTATACAACATACCGATAAATTTATTTACTTCAATCGTTTCCATATTACTATCACTGCTCAGAAGTCTGGCATCGATTTCTGCTTCTGCACGTTCATTTCCATTTGCATCCAATGCGATGATGCGATAAAACAATTTCGCTGACTTAATTCCAGGATTATCCTCCAGCGCATAAAGATTGGGTTTATTTCCATTCTGCCCCTGCCCTTCTGCCTCGGCCAGGGTTTTCCAAATAAGCCTGTTTTTTGAAGACTGAATACGGTATTTTATATTTTTTTCTTCGTGCAGGGTCTGCCAGGTCAATTCTATGGTCCCATCCCCCATCAGTTCGGCTTTTGGTTTCTGAATTTCAGTCATCAGAATTTTAGGCGATGCCTTAAAATTACTTTTGAAACGATTAGAAATACTCAAATATTCCAAGCCACCCGGTTTCCAAAAGACAAGCCCTGCAGGAATTTCAAAACGGTTGATATCATTATGCTTAAAATCGAATAAAGATTCATCAGTTTTGATTGTTCTAATGTCAATTTTTCCTAGTTCAATACAATACCAGTGAATATGGTGCATACTTTCGGAGGCAAACGTAAGCGAAGTTTTGTAGGTTTCTGTTTTTAATGCCGACGACCAGCCATTTACACCCATGTAAACTGTTCCGGTCGATTCATCCACCTTAAAACCGTCAATATTGCCTCTTTCGTTGCTGGTTTTAATGGGATAACTGTAACGTGCATAGGCCGAATCGCTTTCAACAGCTAACTGTACTGCGTATCTATCGAAAAGGCTGCCCCAGTATTTGCGGATGTCAGTCTGCTCGGTAATTTTTTTACTCCTGATACTGTGATGATAAAATGCCAGGCGCCAGCCTGCCTGCTGATTTTGCGAAAGATCCTTTTCGAGCCAATCGCGTTGCGCACCGTAAGCTGTAATATTACTATTGAGCATATAAATCCGCAACAGACCTTGTGAAAAAGAAAGCGCATGGTAAAGATCGGGATTTCGGAGATCGAAAAGGTTTTCCAAATTATTGTTAGATTTTTCGAGACTGCCCCTATTCACAATAATTGAGGTTATTCTTCCATCTTCTCCAAATGAAGCCGACCAATCATCGAACCATTCTTTCCATTCAGCATCACTGTCATATTCAGTCATGTTTCCATTAAAAATAACGAAGTGCGGGCGAAGTGCAGCAATGGCACTGTTTGCCTTTTTTCTGACAGCACGATCCGCTTCAGATCCAGCGCCTACAATCAGCGATAATCTGGCATTGGCATCGTCGGGTAAAGTTCTGAAAGAATATCTGCGACTTATTCCTTCGCTATCGCGAATTACAAAATAATAAATGGTGTTGGGCATGAGATTTGACAAACGCACAAACTGCGTATTCATACCTTTTACCATAACAGATTTTGTAGGGACAGCCTTTTTTTGATACAGTGAGACCTTGTTACCATAATCATCACTACCAAAAAACAATTCAGGATTGGTGCCACTCAGCTGGTCCCATGCAATAGTAACCGAGGTTGAAGGATTTTCACAAATTACAACACGAAGTCTTTCGGGCTTTGCAAAAAGGAATTGAGCAAAAAGTAAAAAAATTATAATTATGGGAATTCTCATCGAAACAATTTTGAAAAATAAAGCAAAGATACGGAAATGAGGGGAAAGAATTTAGATTTCAAGAGGAAAGAAGCTAAGAGAAAAGATTTTTATAATTTGTCTCGTTCTACAAACGTGGTAAAAATGAGGTAATTTGAAAATGGTCTTGTTCTTCAAACGAGATGAAAATGAGCACGGTATTTTAGTAGAGGAACCGATCTCGTTCCTAAAACGAGCGCGCTCCACGAACCGAGGCTATGCCGAGCTCCACGAAGTGAAGTGAAAGATTGAAATTCGAAGCAACGAAGTTCCGTGAACCAAAGCTCCGCGAAGCGAAACAAATTTTTCCAAACAGTTTTAACCTTTGTGAAAAACAAAAGCAAAAAAAAGAGCTCAAAAAAAATCCGACATCTTTGTGAATGTCGGATTTTGTATTCATCAAGAAAAATTCTAGTCACAATAGTGTTCAATGGCATTTTTCAAGTTGGCCGCAAT
>JBIPOO010000415.1:0-2799 GCA_044379045.1 Saprospira sp. | reverse complement strand
ACTATTCCTGAGGTGCCTCCATATTCATCAACCACAATAGCGATATGGGTTCTTTTACTTTGAAAATCACCAAAAAGGTCATCAATTTTTTTGCTTTCCGGAACAAAAAATGCAGGCCTGATGAGCACATGCCAGTTGTAATCTTCAGGTTTGTCAAAATATTCAAGTAAATCCTTTGAATGAATGATACCTGCAATTTTATCAAAAGTTTCTTCAAATACCGGTATTCTTGAATAATTAGAAATTCGTATCGTTTGCATTACTTTTGCGAAACTGCTGTCTTTATCGAGGGCCACAACATTTATACGGGCCTTCATGATATTTTTCACACTGATATTGCCAAATTGCACAATACTTTTCAAAAGACCAATATCCTCTTTAGCAAATTTTGTATCCTTAACGGTCAACTCGATAGCATGTTCTATTTCCTTGTGACTCACAACATTGAGATTGCCATTTTGTGCCCTGTTGGCCAAACGGTTTTCGATAAATTTGCTGCTGTTTACGAGTAACCAACTGATAGGATAAAGCACAGCCCGAAGAAAAAGCAGAGGACCGGCCATAAATCTTGCCAGAATCATTCTTGATTTCACAGCATTGCTTGCATACACTTTGGGCGCAATCTCGCCAAAAAGAACCAAAACAAAGGTGACAAGGACTACCGTTATCAGAAATCTAAGCCAATCGGGAATACTTTCTGGAAGTATAGCAATGAAGATGAAATTGGCTGAGAGTACAATGCCGATGTTTACAAAATTATTAGCAATTAGAATAGTTGAAAGCAGATAATGAGGTTTGTCCAAGAGCTTCAAAATTCTGTTTTTGCTGTTACTGTTTTCTTTCTGTAGATTTTCTATGTCGTTGTGGCCAATGGAAAAAAAAGCAACTTCCGAGCCCGACATAAGTGCTGAAATGACCAAAAAAACCAATATGATAACTGCATATATGATGATTTCAGGGCCAATTGCAACAGAATTGAAGAGAAAAAATAAATTAGATAAACTGTCAGGATAAGGTTCCGAGTCCACGGCATTAAAATTTGGTGATAGAAAAGGCCTTAAAGGCCCTATTTTTAGAAGGGCAAATCGTCAGAATCGTTTGCAGGATTGTCAACTTTTGCCCCTGTATTTTTGCCCTCAGTATTTGTTGGGTAATAGGTCTCTATTGGTGGAGGTACAGAATTCGCACTGTATGAATTTTCGCTTTTTTCCAAAGATCTGAAAGTATTGGCATTGATTTCAGTGAATGTAATTTGCTTACCATCTTTATCTTCATATTTCTGGTAGGTGATTTTGCCTTCTAGAAAAACAAGTCCACCCTTTTTGAGCTGTTTTTCTGCTCTTTCTGCAAGTTCTCTCCAAATGATAATATTGTGCCATTCGGTCGAATCTTTCCATTCGCCATCTTTATCTTTGTATGATTCATTTGTAGCCACAGTAAATCTTACAAATGATGCGCCGCTAGGCAATGTTTTCTTCTCAGGGTCTTTTCCAAGGCGACCTATTAGGGTAACTTTGTTAATCATTTTGTTAAAATATTTAGGTTAAGTTAGCTATATTTTTAAAAATAACAAATTTATACGATAGAAAAACAAACTCAACCCATGGGGAAGAGGTCCGTTTCCAAATAATTTTGAATGGTTTTGGGAAGTGCAAGCTTCTTCAAATCTGACAATGCAACAAGGTTGTAGCTGTTATCTGAACTTGACATTGCCAGTATTATTCCCGAAATTTCCACAAATATAGCGAAAATTTTTTGGTGTGTCAAGAGCTGAACATAAGTTGTTGAAAAATTTATGGAAAATTCCTCTGGCTTAGTTTGGCTTGAAATATTTTTCCAAGTATCTGATTCCCATAATTTTGAAAGTTCTTCTTTGCCAAGTAGTGTATCTGATTCAAACAAGGGAAAATCGTAGAGACTTTTCCAGATATCTTTTCCATCACGCTTTTTAACAAAGGTTAAAGCATCTGGACTTTTCCATACAAAATAATAAAAAAACCTGTTTTTCTTAATAAGTTTTTTCGATTTTATGGGTAGTCTGTCAACTTTATTTTGTTGAAGTGCTTTGCAGTTCTCTGCTAGTGGACAATCTTTGCATCGAGGTTGTTGCGGTTTGCAAATCGTTGCGCCCAAGTCCATAATCGCTTGATTATAATCGCTGGATCTGTTCGAAATTAAATTTTCGCTTGCAATTTTCTGAAATAATTTTTTGCCTTCGGTACTATCGACCGGAGTTTCAATGCCATAAAATCTAGATAAAACTCTGTACACATTTCCATCGAGCACAGCATAAGGCAGATCGAAGGCAAATGAGGCAATTGCAGCGGCCGTATAATCACCAATTCCCTTCAGTTTTCTGATATCTGAAAAGTTGGCCGGAAAAATTCCATCATATTCATCTCTTAACTGCCTGGCAGTAGTTAGCATATTTCTTGCTCTTGCATAATAACCCAGACCCTGCCAAAGTTTCATAACCTCATCATCATTGGCATTGGCAAGTTCGTTCAATGTTGGGAACCTACTCATAAATTTCAGGTAATAGGGGGTGCCCTGCTCAACACGTGTTTGTTGCAGGATAATCTCTGAAAGCCAGATCTGATAAGGATTTTTATTTAATTTCCAAGGCAACTCCCTCGGTTTACTGATGTCGTACCAATTCAACAACTTTTCACCAAAAATTATCTCGTTGTTCATTATTTTGTCTTTGAATTATTTCAATTAACGCACAAGCTGTTAAACCAATCTTAAGGTATAAGGTTCCGATTTTTTTTAGACGCTAATTTCCAAATAATATTATTA
>JBIPOO010000129.1:0-10415 GCA_044379045.1 Saprospira sp. | reverse complement strand
TTGTTGCAGGATAATCTCTGAAAGCCAGATCTGATAAGGATTTTTATTTAATTTCCAAGGCAACTCCCTCGGTTTACTGATGTCGTACCAATTCAACAGCTTTTCACCAAAAATTATCTCATTGTTCATTATTTTGTCTTTGAATTATTTCAATTAATGCACAAGCTGTTAAACCAATCTTAAGGTATAAGGTTCCGATTTTTTTTAGACGCTAATTTCCAAATAATATTATTATCTTGCATCTCTTTTTATTAAAATGCTCAAATTTTCAAATTATGAAGTATCTGATATTTCTTTCAATTTGTATATTAAGTTTTGGTATTCAATTGAATGCCCAAAAAAATAAAGATGATAAACCCGGCAAAGATTTTATTATAAACGTTGCCGATGACACGATTTGGGGAAAGATAAGTGGAAATCTTACTCCTTCCACAGCGTCCTTGAAGATAAGTTTTATCGATAATAAATCGGGGGCCAAGCGTATTTATAAGCCCTATGATATTAAATCCTGGCATCCCTATGGTCTAGATTATTATTTTGAATCAAAAGAATATCGTCCTAAGGGTATGCGTGCAGCTGATCAGGGTTATGCTGTTTTTATGAAATGTTTTACACCCTACGAAGGAAGTGTGCGTTATTACGATTATTATAATACCGATGGAAGCGAGGGTTATTATCAGTCATTTTTACAAAAAAGAGGCGAGATGGTAGAAGTGAAATTTGAAAAGTTTTATGCTCAGCTTGCGGAATATTTTGCCGATTATCCAGAGCTTAGCGACAAAATTAAGGCAAAGAAATTTAAAAAAACAGAATTGGCCAAAATTGTAGATGAATACAATATGTGGTACAACAGAAAGGCCTGATTGGCTTTTTAATCAAATTGAAGCAATTGATTTTAAATCACTAAAATGAACATAATTTTTCAATACCCGCTATGGTTTGTCCTTATCTGTGTACTGGTAGGACTGCTTTATGCTTTGGGAATGTATTATAAAGACAGCAGATTTGGAGAACAGACTAAAAAACTAAACCCGATATTGGGAACCCTACGTTTTTTGACAGTTACAATCATTTGCCTGCTCCTGCTCGACCCTGTGATGCGTGCTACTTTAACTGAAAAAAAAGCACCTATTGTTGTTTTGGCACAGGACAATTCCGAATCGCTGCTTCAATCGATGGATTCTACCAAAAGAGCTGAGTACAAAAATAAAATGGAAAGGCTCAGACAAAGCCTCGCTGCCAAATATGACCTGAAAGTTTATTCCTTTGGCGATGAGGTGCGTGAAGGAATCGATTACAGTTACAAGGATAAAGTGACCGATATTTCCCGTTTTTTCGAAGAAATTTACGATGTGTTCAGTAATATGAATCTTGGAACTGTTATTGTGGCAACTGACGGTATTTACAATCAGGGTAATAATCCGGTCTATGTTGGCAACAAACTAAATGTCCCAATTTTTAGCATTGCTTTAGGTGACACAATTCCCAAAAAAGATCTGGTTTTGAAAAAAGTTTATAATAATCAGATTGCCTATCTGGGAGATAAATTTACCATTCAAACCGACATTGCAGCTTTTAACTGTTCGGGAGCAAACACCCGACTTAGTGTAAAAAGAGGCGGTAAACTGCTTTACGATGCTGCTGTTAGTATTGATAATGGCGATTTTTTTAGTACAAAAGAAATTATACTTGATGCCGATGCAGTTGGTGTTCAACGTTATACGGTATCACTAAGTGCAGTAAATGGCGAAGTTAGCATTGCAAATAATAGCAAGGAAATCTACATTGATGTGCTCGATGCCCGTCAGCGAATTCTCCTGCTCGCCGAATCCCCACATCCTGATATTGCGGCACTGCGACGAATGATCAGTACCAATAAAAACTATGAAGTAGAGGTGGCCTATGCAGGCAAAATGAAAGAACCTGTCGCCAAATATGACTTTGTGGTACTTCATCAGTTGCCCTCCAAAAAAAGTCCGGTTGCTGATGTGTTGACTACAATTAAAAATCAAAAGATTCCGCACTGGTATATTGTAGGTACCCTTAGTGATTTATCGGCACTCAATCAGGCTCAGTCGCTTATGACCATCAATGGCCGACTCAATCAGACAAATGATGTTGAAGGGGTATTGAATCCTGATTTCAAATCTTTTACGATCAACGCAAAGATGGGCGATAATATTTATAAGTTTCCGCCACTGACTACACCTTTTGGCGATTTTAAGGTAAGAGCTGATGCAGAAGTGCTGCTAACTCAAAAAATTGGAACTGTGAATACAAATTATCCGCTGCTCGCAATGGGGGAGGAGCGTGGTGTAAAAATGGCTGTTCTTGGCGGCGAAGGCATTTGGAAATGGAGGATTTTTGATCATATGCAGCACAAAAATTTCGATCTTTTCGATGAACTCAGTGGTAAAATTATTCAGTACCTGGGCACAAAAGAAGACAAACGCAGATTTCGTGCATTCGCAGGCAGCAATCTTTACAATGAAAATGAAAAAATAATCATTGATGCTGAGCTTTATAATGAAAATTATGAACGCATCAATGACCCGGACGCAACCATTGAAATCACCAATGAGGCTGGCAAAAAATTCCCATATACTTTTAACCGAAGTTCCAATTCCTATACGCTAAATGCTGGAATGTTCCCTGCCGGAGTGTATAAATTTGAGGCGAAAACCACATTAAAAGGTGAAATCCTAAAAGCCGGCGGCCAGTTTACGGTACAATCTATACAGCTTGAAATTTTTGAAACAACTGCAGATCATCGATTGCTAAATCTCTTAAGTAGTAAAAATGGAGGCCAGGTAGTTTATCCGGATAATATGGAAAAGCTGACTGAAATGATCAATGCAAAAGGATTTGCCAAGCCTGTACTTTACGATACAGTAAAAACACAATCGCTCATCCATCTGAAATGGATTTTCTTTTTGCTCCTGCTCTTATTAACTGCTGAATGGTTTATGAGAAGGTATTTTGGAGCGTATTGATTTAAAGATGAAAGCCTTAAAACTTCTGCTCGTACTATAGACGAGACTAACTTCATAATTCATTCTTGGCTGATCTCTGCGTCTCTGCGTAAATATAGATCTGGTGCGGCTTTGCGCCTTTGTGTGAAATAGCCTAACTGTGCCGCTCGTAGTGTTTTTTTACCACAAAGCACACAAAGTTTTACACAGAGCATTAGCCTAGTCGGTCAATCCGAGGAGCGCGGTATTTTATTTGAGGAACCGATCTCGTTCTCAAAACGAGCGCGCTCCACACAGTGAAAGTTAAAAAAAACTTATGCCTCTCTCGCTATGAGATCTTAAGTACCCCTGAGGGCTATACAGCTATTTCCTCTTCTTCCAATTCATCCAGTTCCACACGCAGATTATCGATGATGAAATCCTGACGGGATGGTGTGTTTTTACCCATATAATAGGACAGCAAATCTTCGATATTCGTGGTACTTGACATCCTAACAGGTGTAAGCTTTATTTCAGCACCGATGAACTGTTTAAACTCATCGGGAGAGATTTCACCCAAACCTTTAAATCGGGTTACCTCACAGTCCTTACCCAATTTTGACATTGCATTGAGTTTTTCCTCTTCCGAGTAGCAATATTTGGTAGTTTTTTTATTCCTTACCCTGAACAATGGCGTGTCCAAAATAAACAAATGTCCGTTCGAAACTACCTCGGGAAAAAACTGCAGGAAGAAAGTCAGCAGCAAAAGCCTGATGTGCATACCGTCAACATCTGCATCGGTTGCGATGATAATTTTATTGTAACGCAAATCTTCCATGCCATTTTCAATATCGAGGGCATGCTGAAGCAGGTTGAACTCTTCGTTCTCGTAAACAATTTTTTTGGTAAGATTGAAACAGTTGAGCGGCTTGCCCCTTAGGCTGAAAACTGCCTGCAGACTTACATCCCGTGATTTTGTGATAGAACCACTGGCCGAATCACCCTCGGTAATAAAAATCATGCTACCTTCTTTATCCTTGTGGTTAGAGTTGAGGTGTACCCTGCAATCGCGCAGCTTTTTATTGTGCAGGTTGGCCCTTTTAGCGTTTTTGTTGGCCACTTTGCGGATATCGGCAATTTCCTTTCTTTCTCTTTCCGATTGCACAATACGGTGCAAAATCTCTTTGGCAGTTTCGGGATTTTTGTGCAAAAAGTTATCCAATTCCTTTTTGATAAAATCGCCCACAAAACTATTCAGCGAGGGGCCGTCGGGAGCAACATTTGTAGACCCGAGCTTAGTTTTGGTCTGCGATTCGAAGACAGGTTCCATTACTTTTACACTCACAGCCGCTACAATAGCAGTGCGAATATCCTGCGGATCGAAGTTTTTGTTATAAAATTCACGTACAGTTTTTACCACTGCAGTTTTGAATGCATTGAGGTGCGTACCGCCCTGCGTAGTATTCTGGCCATTTACAAAACTCACATATTGTTCTCCGTAATGATTAGCATGCGACATGGCAATTTCAATATCATGCCCTTTGAGATGGATGATTGGATAACGCAGCCTTTCGACATCAACCCTGTTCGAAAGTAGGTCGAGCAGACCATTTTTAGAAAAATATTTTTCGCCGTTGAAATGAATGTTTAGGCCGGTGTTAAGGTATACGTAGTCCCAAATCCTTTCAATGATATATTCTTCGTTGAATTTAAATCCTTTGAAAATTACATGGTCGGGAACGAACTCGACATAGGTTCCATTTGGCTCGGATGTTTGCTGCAGCTCTTTTTCTTCGTTCAGGTCGCCGTTTATAAAACTGGCCGACTTGGTTTGACCATCTCTGAAAGACTGAACCCTGAAATGTGCAGATAGTGCATTCACTGCCTTGGTACCCACACCATTTAAACCAACCGATTTCTGAAAGGCTTTTGAATCGTATTTTCCACCTGTATTAATCTTTGATACACAGTCGATTACCTTTCCCAAAGGAATGCCGCGACCATAATCCCTGATACTGATCTTACCATCATCACCAAGTTTTATTTCAATTTTTTTTCCGGCACCCATGGCAAATTCATCGATAGAGTTATCGCAAACCTCCTTGAAAAGGATATAAATGCCATCATCGGGGCTGGTTCCGTTTCCGAGTTTTCCTATGTACATACCCGGACGAAGGCGTATATGTTCGCGCCAGTCGAGCGATTTTATGGCACTTTCGTCATATTCTGCAAGTTGATCGTTCTGATCCATATTCTTTTCGGTTTTTATTTTAAAATCCTTAATGAAACTACATATCTTCGTAGAGAATCATCAAAGGAAAAAATTTATTCTATAAAGTTGACACTATTTGTTTACAAAATTATGTTTTTTTACTGTTTTTGTCAATTTTTTGCAGCAAATAATTTATAAAATGCCATGTCGGATCATCTAATCGATACGGTACTCATCATTAAAAGGGCACTGTATCGTGAGCGTAAGCAGAAGATTTTTCTGTTGTTTTTAATCTTAATAACTGCCTGTCTTTTATTATATGCCGCTGCTTTACAAACGGAAACAGCACTTTACGGGCTTTGTACAATTGCATCGCTCATCGCTTTTGTATCTGCTTTGTTATTTTTACGCGACCTGTTTAGGTTTTGGCACCCCAATAGCTCTCCCCTCTTGCAGATGATTATTCAGGCACCAAAAAATATTGTTTGGATTTATCATATAAAGGTACGTTTCAGTCCATTTGGCATAGATTTTCGAAACGAGATTAGCTTTTGTTTCAGATTGATGAACAGCGATATGCTGCAAATTCGTATTCCTGAAAAAGATTCTGAAATCCTGATGGAGAAACTCGAAAGTTATTTCACAAATGCCAGTTTCGGCTACTCCAGGGAAAAAGAACAGCTCTATGGTATTCATCCCGAACTGCTGCAGAAAGATTAAGATTTCGAAAGTTCCTTACGTTTCTTTTCAATGTTAAAACTGCTGTTGACCAAATAAACGCCCAGGATAACAGTGAGCATCGATGCGATGGTGACCCAATTCAATTTTTCATTCAAAATCCACCATCCAAAGATTACGGCAACGACCGGATTTATATATGCATACAAAGAAGCCTGAGCTGCCGGCAGATTTTCGAGTGTGTACATAAATGCCGAGTAAGAAATGAGTGAACCAAAGATAATCAGGTACACAATACTGCCCCAAAATTTGAGCGTGATTTCTCCTGTTACCAGATTATCCACGCCAATAATCAGCACAATAATCCACATAATTGTTCCACCAAAAAGCATTTGTAAGCCCGCGCCCATCATCAGATGCACATTGGGTTTCCACTTGGCAGCAAAAACCGAACCCAGCGACCAGATAAGTGTAGCCAGCATATTTAATAAAATTCCGAAACTGAAATCCGGATTCAGGAAGGCCTCCAGATAGTCGAAAGAAATACCCATTACACCAACAAGTCCTAACAACATTCCAAATATCAAACGAGGCGACCATCGGAATTTACCGACCAGGAAATAACTGAAAACGGCAATAAAAACCGGTCCCACTGCCGACATTACCGAACCCAGTCCGCTTGGAATATACTGCATGGCCCAGGTAGCCAACCCATTGCCGAGGCAAAGCATCATTAAACCTATTATTGCCAATTGCCCCAAAGTTTTTCTCGGAGGGATTTTTACGCCACTCATCAGCATCCAGCCAACCAGAATAATGCCCGCCAATGACTGTCTTAATGCCGACATAAAGAGTCCGTGAACCTTTCCTTCTCCTCCATCCAAACCTATTGTGATGGCAAGATAGGTAGTTCCCCAAAAGAAACTTACCGCCGCAAGTGCCACATAGGCTTTAGTTTTATTGCTTAATTTAGGTAGACTCATTTATATGTTGCCGAGGCATTTTATGCAAAGCTTTTTTGAGAACTATCAAGCAGAAAAAAGGTTCACTACATGAATAAGTTCTTTTGCCCGACAAAGGTAATAATTAAGCTGTGACGAAGGACTTGTTGTCAGAATTTATAAAAATTTTGATTGAGGGTTCTGAGTTTTTTGGGGTTATAGGAAAAGTTTTATTATACAATTATTTTAAATACTAAGGAGTAGCAAAAGAAAGAGATGATAGCAGCACCGCAATAAAAAATTCACATTCAAATTAAAGACCTACTACTTTTTTATCGCTGGATTACCTTATATTTACCCCCGAACCGTTAAAAATAGCTTTGATATGAAAATAATCATCCCTATGGCGGGACGCGGAACGCGTTTGCGCCCACACACAATTACTGTTCCAAAGCCCCTGGTAACTGTTGCCGGCAAACCAATCGTTCAGCATCTGGTTGAAGATTTGGCCAAGGCTTACGGATCAAAAATTGATGAAATAGCTTATATCATAGGCGACTTTGGCGCTGCTGTAGAAAAACAGCTGGTTGGCCTGGCCGAAAAATTGGGAGCCAAGGGCAGCATTTATTACCAAAAAGAACAGCTGGGCACTGCTCATGCTATACTCTGCGCCAAAGAATCGATGAGCGGACCAGTGATTGTTGCCTTTGCCGATACACTTTTCAAAGCCGATTTTAAATTCGATAGCAGTCAGGAAGGCATTATTTGGGTAAAGCAGGTTACAGATCCTTCGGCATTCGGTGTGGTAAAACTCGATGAAAAAGGACATATTACTGACTTTGTCGAAAAACCCGATACCTTTGTTTCCGACCTCGCCATTATTGGTATTTATTATTTCAAAGATGCTGAGTATTTGCGCGATGAATTACAATATCTGCTCGATAATGACCTGCGCGAAAAAGGAGAATATCAACTGACCAATGCACTCGAAAACATGAAGCGCAAAGGTACCCGTTTCTCCACGCACAGCATATCGGAATGGCTCGACTGCGGCAACAAGGATGCGGTCATTTATGCAAACAGCAGGGTACTAGAA
Organism: Saprospira sp.; assembly: GCA_044379045.1. Lineage (GTDB taxonomy): Bacteria > Bacteroidota > Bacteroidia > Chitinophagales > Saprospiraceae > Saprospira. The sequence goes on along the minus strand of JBIPOO010000129.1, from coordinate 2,537 downwards.
ATCAAAAGCGAAACTGCCAGCATTGCTACCGATGCTAAATTTACCAATGTTACCATTATTCCTCCAGTGCATATCGGATCGGGTGCGGTAATAAAAAATTCAGTTATCGGTCCCCATGTCACTATTGGCCGTGCTTGCCGTATCAACAATTCTGTTATCAGCAAAAGTCTTATTCAGGATGCCTGCAAGATTTCCTACGCAGTATTGGAAAATACCATGCTGGGCAGTTCGGTTGAACTATTTGGAAAAGCAGAGGAGCTGAGTCTGGGCGATTTCTCGGTGAAGAAGAATTGAATTTCCGGCAGATGTTCAGTATTGTACTCTATATCCGTGTTTGAAATCAATTCAATATCGAATGTTTCGGCAATTTTGTGTACGACCACCTAACGGGGTCGGGTCACAGTCACCAAGCTGTCTGTTACCAATATTTGACCCCGATGGGGTCAGGAAAAATCCTTTGGATATTTCTTCTTTTTGCCCAGTTAGATTTTTAAAACGTTGTTTATGATGTTTCCAAAACACGGATTTCACAGTTGAAATACGTATACACACAGATCTGATACCGATCATTTCCTCCGGAAGGCGGATTTTAAGTTTGACAATCTGTTTGTTTTTACGGAGTAAAAAAAATGGCTTCTGCGAATTTTTACGTAGAAGCCATTCTTAATTAAATTATGAGCAAAAGGAAGATGAACTATCCTATTCCCAATCTCTTCAGATAGCTTTGCCAACCGATTTGACGATATTCTGCGGCTTTGGCTCCAGGATTTTCAGCTTTGTAAATACCACGACCAACAATCATAATATCGATGCCGCGTTCTTCGAAAGCCTCCTGCGGGGTATTGTAAACCTGACCATGCGCATCGCCTGTTTCACTGAGGCTGATACCGGGAGTAAGCATCATGAGTCCCGCATCGCGCGGTCGTTTGTTTTGTCCGACAATGCCTACAACAACATCCTGATGTTTTTGGGCAATTTCGAGGGCTTTTTTGGTATAATCTCTTGAAGTAAGGGTATCTTCAGTTGACATTTGTGCCACCACGATGAGTCCTGTGTTATCCAATTTTCCAGTTGAACGTAGCGCATCGATACTTGATGAACCTGCAACAACATGTACGGTAACTAAATCGGCCCAATCGGCAATATTTAGTGGCGGAGAGGTAAATTGTTGCATCGCAATATGTCCTATATCGGCAAATTTACGGTCTTCAAACAAAAGGAAGTTATGTTTTTTTGCCAGATTTTTTAGCAATACTATCAAATCTGCATCAAAGTCGCCAACCGTATCAATATGCGTTTTCAGGGCACAGATATAAGGACCCACCTGATCTGCAAGGCGTAGCAATTCAGCTTTCGAATTCACATCGGCCGAAACGCAAAGATTGGTTTGCTTGCTTTCCATAATATCAACCATACGTTTGGTAATATTATTTACGGCGTTCACTTTGATGGTCGAGTAGCTTAGTTTAGGAACAGCAGTGCGTTGAAGACGTAATTGGTCGTAACCGATCTGATTGTATTTGATGAAATCTAATGTTCGGTCATGGGTATCTTTGTCAACTTTGTTGTGCTTGTAAAGGACTTCCAAAATTTCCTCTATGGTATAAACCGTACGTGCCTGATAGCCTTCTTTGGCCAGTGTAGCAACACCGCCCTGCATACGGTCAACAATTGAAATGACGTGTTCGACAACTAGACCTGCCTCCTCAATTGCCTCGAGGGTTTCGATCATACTAATACCAGAACTGATAACATCGTCGATAACAACACATTTTTGACCAGCTGTAAAGATACCCTCCACTAATTTTTTGGTACCATGTTCCTTGGCTTCTTTTCTTTTTACAACCATAGGCTTACCATGCATCATGGACATAGCAGAACTTAAGGATAAGGCAGCATATGGCACTCCGCAAAGATGGTCAAACTCAAGGTCTTCAATCAGTTTCCAAAGCTGCTCACTGATGTCTTTTAAGGTATCGGGATAAGCGATGATTCTTCTGAAATCGAGATAAAAAGGGGAGGATAGACCACTTTTCAAAGTAAATTGTCCGAATTGAAGGACACCCAGTTCAAATAGTTTCAGTACAAGCTTATCTTTATCCATGATTTTGTGTATATATTATGTACAATAAAATATTTTGCGCAGCAAAGTTAATACTAAGAATGTTAAAAAGGGAAAGACTCATGTTGAAAGTTTAGATTATTTCAATGGCATTAATTTTTTTAAAACCGAATCTTACAAAAAGTGTATCTTGCAGACAAATTTTTAATATTAATATGATTTCAATTCAGATACAGCTGAGCGACAAATTGTACTTAAGAGATCCTCAGCAAACCAAACTCGGAAGAAAAATAATTGAACAGGGTATTATTCTTATAGATGAGCTCGGATTCGAAAGATTTACATTTAAGAAATTAGCAGAAAAAATAGCTTCTACCGAGGCATCTGTGTATCGTTATTTTGAAAATAAACACAAATTCCTACTATACCTGGTGTCATGGTATTGGGAATGGGTCAAATATCAGATTGAGTTCAA
>JBIPOO010000414.1:0-2812 GCA_044379045.1 Saprospira sp. | reverse complement strand
GATATGGACAGACAAAATGGAAAATTGACAAAAAATGGCGATGTATTTGAGAGCAAAGACATTCCAGGCATTAAAATTAAGGCTGAGAGCGATGCGCTTAGTGTAAATTTCGAAGGCAGTGAATTGGTCAATTGTCAGAACGTAACTAAAAAATCAGCAAAATTTGTTTTCCTCGAAGGTTGCGAAGAGGCAGCGCAAATAGCCAATGCGATCTTTTTTTCTGGAAAATTTGAAGGCACAGACGAAAACATGATTCCATTTCCACTAAAATTTAATATTGACGGCAGTTTCGAAGGCTGGCAGGAATTTGTAAAATTCTACATCTCGAACAATGCATCGGCTCCACTCCTGGTTTTTGTGGATCATACCGAGTCTAAAACTGCTTATCAGCTTGAGATTAAGGACAAAAATTTCAATTTGTATGAGGTTCTCAACCAAGAAGATGCACTTAATCGCGATGCCGAAATTGAAAAAGGTAAAAAGGTATTTTCAGTGCTTAGAAAATAAGCAATTCGTATAGAAACTTGAACTTAACAGCATAAAAAAAGCTCTGCGCCATGTAGGTACAGAGCTTTTCGAATCATCGAAACATCCTATCGCTGCAGCATAATTTTGCGGACTAAACTGCAGTTATCTTTATCCCTTAAAGGGCTTTATGCTTTTTTAGTTTTTCTACTGCTTTTTTTCGCAGTACTTTCTTCGTTAATTTCAGTTCCGCTTGCAGCTTTACGCTGAGACTCTAGTTCTTTGGCGAGCAGACCCAATTTCACTTCGAGTGACTTGATTCTTTTTTCAAGTTTTTCATGCGCATCACCCTGAGGTAAATTCAATTTAGAAAGCACATTATCAATGAGGTTGCGAAATCTATTTTCATACTCATCTTTTTTGTGATCTGTAGTTTTTACAACATCGTCCACCACTTTTTTTCCATCTTCGGCAGATAATTTACCCTTCGACACCAGTTCATCAATTGCATTTTGGAGTCTTTCGGTGGTGCCAGCAACAATTCCCACAGTTGTGTAGAGTGCCTTGCGTATAATTTTATCCATCATAATATAAACAATTTTTTGGCTTGAAATAGCCCGGCGGGTTACCCCGCCGGACCAATCCTTGGTGATTATTGACAACAGAACAGTATAAACTTAGATTCTTTCAGAACTTTCAGTTTTTTGTCCAATTGTTTCTTTTACAAGCTGATTGAGTTTCTCTTCGAGTGCTTCGATACGTTTTTCGATACGTTCGTGCTCATCGCTTTTGATAAAGTTGAAACGTGAAATAGCGTTTTCGATTAACTTTCTTACACGGTTTTCAATTTCTTCGAAACGGCTTTGCTTTGGCTCGTTTTCTTCCTTATCCTGAGCAGCTTCTCCCTTTACTGTTTCCTCTTCTTTTTCTTCTTTTTCCTGCTTATCCTGATAAGTTTTACCTTTTTCTACAAAATCCTCTACAATTTCCTTAACGCGTTCAGTTGTCACAACTGCAAGACCCAAACCGGCTTGAATAGCTTTTTTAAATAGATCGTTCATGATAATTTTTTAAAATTTGGTTGATTGATGGTGATGAATGCATTTCGACGCTATCGAATTGCGCCACAAAGATATAGCTAAAAAACTATAATTTACAACCCGATTTTTCATTTTTATGCTTTGTTTAAAAATTCAGACAATAAAATTATTTTATTTAAAATTAATAGATTTATTTGAATACAATTTAATTTATATCGCTTTATTTGATTTAAAACTAAAATCATGTTAAAAGTTAATTAGCATTTTTTATCTCCCCACCTGTAGCCATGAATAAAAAATAGTTGAAATTGTAAATGAATGAACCGATATTCGTAAGCTGAATGTAAAAACAAATAAAATAACACAACATGCAGGAAGATCTGCTTTATCAGATAGCACTTATACAAACCCCAAAAGTTGGTCCGGTAACTGCAAAAAAGCTATACCAGCATTTCGGTTCGGCCAAAGCCATATTTGACCAGGACCTGAACAGCTTACTTTTGAGCGGACAGGTGAACAAAGACTCAGCAGCCGAGCTCATCAAAAAAGAACAGTTCGTATTTGCTGAGCAGGAACTTGTTTTCATGAATAAATTTGGTATCAAAGCACTTTGTTACGACAGTGCCGATTATCCAAAACGACTCCGACATTTCGAAGATGCTCCTTTCCTACTCTATTATAAGGGCGAATGCAATTTGAATGCCACGCGCATTGTAGCAATTGTTGGAACTCGAAAGCCAACCGACTATGGCCGTCAGCACTGCGACAGACTGGTTGAAGCGCTTAAAGAATATAATGTGATGATTGTAAGTGGTCTGGCCTTCGGTATTGATGGTTGTGCGCATCAGAAATCGGTTGAATTGGGCATTCCTAATGTAGGTATCGTTGCGCATGGGCTCGACCGTATCTACCCGCCCTCGCATACCAGTCTGGCGCAGCGCATGGTTAAAAGCGGTGGAGGCATCTTATCGGAATTCCCTTCGAGAACCGAACCAATGGCTGGTAATTTTCCTGCAAGAAACCGAATCATTGCAGGCATGTGCGATGCCCTGGTTGTTGTGGAAACTGCTATGAGCGGCGGTTCCATCATCTCAGCCAATATGGCCAATGAGTACCAGAAAGATGTATTTGCCTTTCCCGGCAGAATTGGCGATACTTATTCCGAAGGTTGTAACAACCTTATCAAAACGCATCGTGCATCGCTGCTCACATCTGCCGACGATATTGCTTATATTCTTCGATGGGAAAGGCAACAGAGCAGCGTTCAAAAACAACTTTTTGTAGAACTTACTGCCGAAGAAAGACAG
>JBIPOO010000128.1:0-10457 GCA_044379045.1 Saprospira sp. | reverse complement strand
TTCAAAATAAATCTGCATCTTAAAAATCCATTCCAAGTGACAGGTAGACCATCGGAGTTTGTAAATCTCCTGTTTCTACACCCCAGGCATAATCCATGCGGATGAAATAACCCAGAAAAACAGTGCGTAAACCAAATCCAAGCCCCTGAACAATTGGGCGACGGTAATAATTGACACGTACACGCACAGGCGATACCACTGCCCCCCCTGTACCAGGATCGATCGTAGTGGTATTGAGCGGATTATCTTTTGAGAAAGGACTAAGCCCCTGCCAGGCTGTTCCAACATCGTAAAATGCCACCAACTGCAAATTGCGCAACATAACATTGCTTGGTGGAGTTCTGGAGAGGTATTCAGTTACAGGGATGCGCAATTCAGCATTAATCAAGGCAAAATTGCTACCGTTACGGATGTTGTTTTGGAATCCTCTCAAAGGCGCGGCCAACATCTGATAGGTAAATTTTTCAGCATCGGGCAGCGGTATTGTTTCATTGAAACGGGGGAACATCCAGTTTTCCATACCCCCCAATGAATAGAGCATTTTCATAGTGCCAAATGAGGCTGCAGCAGTACTTCTGAGTGCCAAAACGGTTTTATTGTCGAGGCTTATATAATGCCTTGCATCAAATCCCAGTACCATCGTTGGATTCTTAATTTTCATTTTGAATCTCACAGAATCAGCCCCCGTTTCGATATTCTGAAAATAATCGGCAAAAAATCGGGCTTTGGTACCTTTACGGGCATTCAGTCGCAGTGGAATGGTATTGTCATAAATATATTCCAGGCGCAAACCTGCTTGTGAAAAACTAAAAACAGGCACCTCGAGACTATTTCGATTTTCTGAAATTAAGGCTACCTTGTCGGCCTGAAAACTCACAGTACCCTGAACACTTGCAAATTTTGTCAAAGGATATCTCAGTTCGGCCATCGCCATATGTTTGATATTTCTGCCCTTTGCACGCCAGGGTTCATTGGTAAGGGTGTCGGTGACCAGATAGTCATCGGTACGACTTCTGCGATAGAGCGAAAACTTCTTATCGAGGCGACGCTTACGGTCTTCGAAAGAAAGGAAATACTCCAAACCATTCAAGTTTACAGGCAAACGAATACCCATTTCCAAGCGATAATCCTCAAAAATATCGGTAAAACCTGTTTTCATCAATAGCCCCAGGGCAGGAAAACGATATTTACCCTGTAGATATAAATCCATTCCCCAAAATAGTGGGGTATTATCGAGCTGAAAGGTGAGGTCATCCACCTTAAACAAGTTTCTGTACTTTGATTTACGGTCGGGATTATATTCTACCGCCTTTGTTATATTTTTTACCGGAATATCAAAACCGCTGGGTTCCTTGCGTACAATTTCACCATTTTCGTTTTCTTCAAGGATAACAGGCTTAATAATAGTGTCAGACTTAGATTTAGCAGGATCAATTGCCTTGGGATCTTTGACATCGTTAAACTCGGTCTGGAAGGTATAATTATCAATATCAACCTTTGAAGTATCATCCAATTTTTTGATAGTAGGACCGCTCGTATCAATCTTATACTCTGCAATTTCCTTGTATACCAGCTCCAATTCCTTGGCAAGCGTAGAATCCACTTCTACCTTTTCGAATTTTTGTTTTTTCTTTTCTGTAGTCGGTTTTTGAACGCTGCCCAATAGCCCAGCTTCGCGTTCAATTATTGTCCTGTATTTTGTTTTTTCAGGAATGGCACTACGGTCTTTTTTGATATCGCGCACAAAAATCCGGTACTGACCATCGCGGTACATCAGGTCAGCTACCTTTGATGTACCTATTGACTGCCTGTGAATGTTTCTGCTATAATTTGTATTTGCATAAATTTCCTTTTTCAAGGAAATTAGCCGCAGGGTGCTACTGTCTTTTTTTGTTTCTATGACAATTCTCGATTCGAGAATTTTGGCCTCATTGCTATCCAGCGGAAAGCTTTCTTTGATACTGTCTAATTTTAGGATATATCGATTGCTGATACCATTTTCATCACTCAGGTAAGCAATTTCGTTTTTACCCAAAGGCTGAACCGAAAGTTCATTGCTAAGGCTATTGTTGGTCAAACGAATAAGTTTTCCCTCTTTGTCGGATAAATTATAGTAAAAAAGATCGGTTTTGGCATTTAGCGGATGATCGCTTTTATCCGTTTTTAACTTGTCCTGCGGACGGTTCGATGCAAATACAATACCCGGACCATTGCCAAAATTTACTGCAACAGCATTCAGGTCGTCCCACTTATCGGAACTGATAGCTTTTACATCGGTTCCTTTTAAAATATAAACATCTGAATAGCCTCCTTTTATAGCCGTGACGAGCAGATCTTCCCCCGAAAGAGCCGATACACTCAGCACACGTTCAACCCCTTTAATTTGACGGCTTTGCAGTTTTGCATCCGAATTTTCGGCATTGAGGTTGGCAATAAAAACCTTGTCATCTTTTTCAAAAATGACAACTAATTCAGTGCTGTTCTTTTTCCAGGCAATAAGCGGATAATTATCATCAATATCTTCGGTGAGGTCCTTCAAACCGCTTTTCCATACCTTTTTCGATTTTTGCGTTTCAACTTCGGTCAGAATCAGCCAATGTTCTCCCTGATAATGCTCACTGTGTGCAATATATTTGCCATTTGGACTCAATGCAATTTCTTTCACAAAAGCATTTTTTTTCTGAATTGCATCAATTTCGCCGGCATTGGGGAAGAAGCAATTTTTATTATCCTCGTTGTAACGATTTGTAAAGTAGTTGAACCAATTGGTTCCCGCTATGGTATAAAAACTACTGCCGAATACATAAAGAAAACCGCTTTCAACACTTCTGTTGATACGGGTCAGATAGAGTAAATTTGAAATTGAAGCAGTACCATGATTTCGTGAGATGTAATGAAAGAGTGAGCGGCCGGCCAGAATCGGATTTTGTTCTGCAAACTCTAGATAATTTGAATACTTCTTTGAGAAAATAATTTCGCGCAGTTCGTCATCTGCAGTTGTATTCCATTCTTCGGTACAATAGGCAATAAGACCCTCAGTGTACCAGTTTGGCAAATTGAGCAGCACCGAATTCTGAACAATTTCCTGAAGATTGTTGCCAAAAAGCATTCTGTTCACCAAACAACGGGCGATTCCTTCACGTAACAACTTTTCGAGATTAGTATGGTTACCATCAAAATAAACAAGTATCTTATTGTCGAGCAGTTTGGTGCTGCCACCTGTATTGATGGCAGGGGATTCAAGTCCAACATTACTTTGGGCAAAATCGCTAAAATCGGTGTAAACTATGATTTCAATTTTTTGCCGAACCTGATATTCCAAAATCGCTTTTAACTCAATGTAAGAAGTTTCGGCAGTTGGCACCAAAAACTTCATAAGGTCTTCATTCTCGGCAGTAAATGAAAATACAAAGCTCGGAGATTCATAACGAAGCCATTTGTAATGATCGTACTGAATACGGTTTTGTCCAAAATTGGAACTGACCAACTGCGCTTTTAACGAGGTTGCAAGAAAGATTAAAGTTGCAACTCTGATGAAAAATCGGTTTATTTGCATATTATGTATGGGGCCCAACAGCCTAATTGATTTATACTACTAATAATCAGATACTTAAACAAAAAAATTATAAATTTTGTCCAATTTTAATTCAAATAACTAACTAAAGTAACGCTTTTTTGGTTAAAATTGTCCAAACTTTTACAAAAAAAGCCTGAATGATTAATATCAGGCATCTAAACCAAGATTAACTTATGTTGAAGGTAGAATGTTTTGTTTTCAATATGTTTTATGAAAACACCTTTGTTGTTTATGATGACAGCAAAAAATGTGCCGTGATAGACCCTGGCTGCTACGATCTCAAAGAACGTGACAAGTTGAAAAAATTTATTGAAAATAAAGGACTTGAACCAGTTTTGCTGCTGAACACACATTGCCATGTCGATCATGTTTTTGGCAACCGATTTGTGGCCGAGACCTGGAAATTGAAACTTGCTATACCCGATGGTGAGCAACCAGTGCTGGAGGCGCTGCCGCGTGTTGCTCAAATGTATGCTATACCAAATGTGCAGCAATCGCCCGATCCGGAAATCCTCTTTAAAGAAGGTGATATTTTTGATTTGGGCAATACCCAGATGAAGGTCATCTCTGCTCCCGGTCACTCACCCGCAGGTGCCTGTTTTTATTTCGAAAATGAAAAAATACTGATTGCCGGCGATGTGCTTTTCGAAGATTCAATCGGCCGAACCGATTTACCCGGTGGAGACTACGATACGCTTATCAGAAACATAAAAAATAAATTATTGGTGCTCGACGACGATGTTATCGTTTATTCTGGGCATGGAAACAGCACCACTATTGGCAGAGAACGCCGTCATAATCCTTTTCTTAGCTAATTTTTTCATTTAACAATAACATGAAAAGAACCGAATTAAACGAATTGGGCGAATTTGGGCTCATCAATCATCTTACTAAAAAATTTAGCCTGCAAAATAGCTCTTCGCTTAAAGGTGTTGGCGACGATGCGGCTGTTATTCAATACGGAACCGGGAAAGCAACTGTCATTTCGACTGATATGTTGGTGGAAAATGTACATTTCGACCTTATCTACACGCCGCTCAAACATTTGGGTTACAAGGCAGTAGTGGTAAATCTTTCCGATATTTATGCCATGAACGCCATTCCAAGGCAGATTTTGGTATCGATGTCGATGTCGAATAAATATTCGGTCGAAGCACTGGATGAAATCTATGAGGGGATGCGCCTTGCCTGCGAACATTATGGTGTAGATTTAGTGGGTGGCGATACAACTTCCTCTATAAAAGGCATGACATTAAGCATCACTGCTGTAGGTGAGCAAGAACCCTCCAAAATTGTGTATCGAAACGGCGCAAAACCCGGCGATCTGCTCTGTGTGAGCGGCAATTTGGGCGCTGCCTATGTGGGTTTACAACTTCTGGAACGTGAAAAACAGGTTTTTCTGGCCAATCCAAAAATGCAGCCGGTTTTCGATGGTCAGGATTATCTCATTGGCCGTTTGTTGAAACCCGAAGCCAGAAAAGATATTATAGAATTTTTTGCCGAAGCCTCACTCCTACCCACCTCTATGATTGACATCTCAGATGGACTTTCCTCCGAAGTGCTGCATATTTGTAGCCAATCGAAAACAGGTGCCATTGTCGAAGAAATGCATGTGCCGGTTTCGGAACTCACCTACCACAAGGCGCTTGATTTTAATACCGACCCAATTGTCTGTGCCATGCATGGCGGCGAGGATTACGAACTGCTCTTTACCATCAATCCAAAAGATGCCGATAAAATAAAATACAATCTCGATATCAGTATCATTGGCGAAATTATTCCCGCCGCAGATGGTATAAGATTACAGACTAAGGCTGGTAAATTTCATGATTTGACTGCGCAGGGGTGGAAGCATTATTAGGTTGGAAGGTAGAAGGTAGAAGTAGGAAGTCTGAAGTAGTAAGTCTGAAGTAGGAAATCTGAAGTAGGAAATCTGAAGTCTGAAGTCTGAAGTCTGAAGTCTGAAGTCTGAGTAGGAAGTAGGAAGTCTGAAATCTGAAATCTGAAGTAGGAAGTAGGAAGTAGGAAGTTTGAAATTTGAAGTAGGAAGTAGGAAGTCTGAAATCTGAAATCTGAAGTAGGAAGTAGGAAATCTGAAGTCTGAAGTAGGAAGTCTGAAGTAGGAAGTCTGAAGTAGGAAGTCTGAAGTAGGAAATCTGAAGTAGGAAATCTGAAGTAGGAAGTCTGAAAACTGAAATCTGAAGTAGGAAATCTGAAGTCTGAGTAGGAAGTCTGAAGTCTGAGTAGGAAGAAAACTAGTTCTAAAAATAATGAGTCAAAAGTTAAAAAATGAGTAGAGATTTAAAGGAAAGAACCAAGCAATTTTCACTGGACATTATTGAGCTTGTTGAGGGCTTTGAGTATTCTGTATCAAAAAAAGTTGTTACAAATCAACTTGTTAGAAGCGCAACCTCTGTAGGTGCAAATTACAGGGCTGCAAGTCGGGCGAGATCTGATAAAGAATTTAAATCGAAAATAAATATCGTTTTGGAAGAAGCCGATGAATGTTGTTTCTGGCTGGAAATTATTAAAGACAAAAATTGGCAAATTGTTGATAATCATTTAAATGAGGCCAATGAGCTTACGGCGATTTTTGTAAGCATCATCAAAAAACTCAACAGTAAAACTAAATCAACAGCCAAAACATAATTCAAATTTATGACTCAGAATAAATTCTAAATTCTGACTTCTAAATTCTGACTTCTGACTTCTAAATTCTGACTTCTGACTTAATTTAAAACTAATATATTATAAATCAATTCTTTAACATGAATCGCCCAGAAATTGCCCGACTCTTTTTCATTGAACTGCAAAAAGTATACGATGCTATAGGATTTATACCAGAGGCAAAGTTTATGGAATTGGGTCATTTGCTGAATAAGCTGATTTTTACCTTTACAGAAGCTGAAAATCTGCATTTTACCACCATGTTTGCCCGGATAGCCTATTCAGGTTACAAATATGACATCAGCAAGGGATTGCAGTGGCGAATTCATGCATTGCGCAAAAAACTGAAGATGGTGCGCAGCAAAAAAATAGCTGTTAGCGAGAAGGAATATCTTGCTGCGCTCAAAACCGTAGCCTTTGCTGTTTCGGCATTTTGTCAGATTCCAGTGAATGAAAAACTGATAGGGATACTGCCGGAAGACGAAAAACAGGACACAGAAAAAGCCCGTATCAGGGTCAAAGAACGCCTCAATTCGCTCAAAGTGGCTGTTGTGGATATGGACGAAGCGCAGGAATTTCTACTTTGCCAGGAATTTGGCACAGACACTCCCGAAATCATTAGAGTTAAATATAATGAAACTGCGGTAAATGAACACTTTAAAAGTACCGCCGAACTCATTAGGGATGTTTTTGGCAAAAAGGCCACATTAAATCTTGTAGATGTAATTGTGAATGACGAAGGTGTCTACATTCCAAAAGTTATCGTCCTCGAACCAGATTACCTGGTCGATGTAACCTCTGTTGCCGAATGTTTTCAGGATTTTGGTGCATCCTCGCTGCTATATCTGCTTGGAAAATTTAAAGCTAGAGACAACACCGTTCCCATTATGGTAGGGAACATCGCAAACTTTCTGTTGGATGAGCTGCTCAATAATCCTAATGCTGATTTCAAAAAGACTTTTCCAAAGGTTTTTCCGACTAATCCACTGGCTTTTGCCGATTTTAGCGATGAAGAAATACGGAAAATTTTGGATCAGTCGGAGCAGCATTTCGTTTCTATAAAAAATGTGATACAAAACGATTTCAAGAAAGAAAATATTACAGCTTCTGATTGTTACCTCGAGCCATCATTTTATTCGGACAAATACGGTATACAAGGACGTTTGGACGTTTGGCACAGAGCAGCCAACAGCCGAAAATCTGCCATTGTGGAGTTAAAAAGTGGCAAACCGTTCAGACCAAACCGCTTCGGGTTGAATCCAAATCATTATGCTCAGACAACACTATATGACCTTTTAGTGAACTCTGTTTACAGTAATCTGGAGGTGATGGAATACGTACTTTATTCCAAACTTGAAATGAATCAGCTGAAGCCTGCTCCACCGGAACGATATATGAAGGATGAGGTGATAAAACTTAGAAACGAGCTTGTGGCAATTGACCGACAACTGGCAAACCTCGATGAGCGCCCCCTCGACCAGCTGACCGTTTTACATCAGCTCAATATGATGAAACTGTCTAAGGCAAGTGGCTTTACAGCAGCAAATATCCAAAAATTTGAGCGCCTGCTACTTGAATCTTCCGAATTGGAACGCCGATATTTTCTCGCCTTTATAGCCTTTACTGCACGAGAACATCTGCTGGCCAAAACCGGAATTGAGGGCAACGAAAGCTGTAACGGCTTGGCATCGATGTGGTTAAACGATTTTATACAAAAAGATCAAAACTTCGAAGTTTTGGGCTACCTAGAAATTTCGGAGAATCACAGCGCTGAGGAACATTCTATCATCATCCTGAAAAGAAGTGAAAAAACCAATCCACTCGCCAATTTCAGACAGGGCGACATAGCGGTACTCTATCCAAAGGAAAATGAAGATGACAATGTTTTGCGTCATCAGATTTTCAAGGGTTCGATTGCCGAAATTGATGCCGAAAAAGTTGTTTTTAAACTGCACTCGAGACAATACAACGGCTCTATTTTTCAACAGTATAAATCCTGGTTTATTGAGCCCGATATGATGGATAAAAGCTTTGCTGTTCAGTTTCAGGGGCTCTTCGAATTTCTCGAAAGCAGTAAAGAAAGTAAAGACCTTTTGCTTACGGTTAGGCCTCCGTTTGAACCTGTTCAGGACGATATTGAAATTAACAACCCAAGTTTGAGCGACGAACAGCGTAGAATCTTGAAAAAGGCCCTCAATTCGAAAGAATATTTTCTGTTGGTTGGTCCTCCCGGCACCGGAAAAACAAAATTTATGCTGGCCGAAACGGTAAAATATCTTTTGGAAAATACCAAACAGAATATTTTATTGCTTGCCTATACCAACAGAGCTGTCGATGAAATTTGTGAGGCTATACACAGTTTTGCAGAGAATGATTATTTGCGCCTTGGCTCGCGTTACTCCTGCGACAGCCGCTTCGATGGACGTATGTTCTCAGTTGTTACCGAAAAAGTGGAAAAACGCAAGGAATTGAAGGAAATCATCGATCGGCACAGGATTTTTATTTCTACAGTAGCTACTATTGTGAACCGTCCGCTCATACTGAAACTTAAAAAATTCGATACCGCTGTCATTGACGAAGCCTCACAGATATTGGAACCGCTCTTGGTGGGTATGCTGCCATCATTCCGGCGATTTATACTCATTGGCGACCATAAGCAGTTGCCGGCTGTGGTGATGCAGGATAAGAAAAAGTCGGCAGTAGACGACGAACAGCTTATGGCAGTTGGGCTGAACAACCGCAGAAATTCACTCTTCGAGCGATTGTTTAACCGCGCTCAGCAGGAGGGTTGGCATTGGGCCTGGGATATGATGTCGCATCAAGGTAGAATGCATGCCGATATCTGTGAATTCCCAAGCAAATATTTCTATAATTCGAGACTACATTTGTTAGCTGCCGAAAGTGGCGGTTCCTGGCAGCGCGAAAACCTCGCCTACAGTATTCCGCATAGCGCTGACGAGCTGACAGCAGCGCTCTGTTCGAAAAGGGTCATTTTTATACCATCAAGTTCCGACTATGACGGCAATCCAAAAACAAATTTGATTGAAGCTGAAATAGTGGGCAAGGTAATTGACCGATTTAAAAATATTTATGATACTAACGGCTTGGAATTCAGTCATCAAACCCTGGGCGTTATCACCCCGTTCAGAGCACAAATTGCACAAATCAGGCACAGACTGGAGACTTACGGCAAGTCGTACGAACTTTGCAGCATTGATACGGTAGAACGTTATCAGGGCGGCGCAAGAGACATTATCATCATTTCTCTTTGTCTGAATATGACCCATCAGCTCGATGCGGTTGTTTCACTTTCGGATGATGAAACAGTTGACCGAAAATTGAATGTTGCACTTACCCGGGCACGCAAACATTTGGTAGTTATTGGTAACGAATATGTGATGAAACAGGATGCCCGGTACAGTAAATTATTGGATTGGATGAAATCTTAGACAATCAGCCTTTATGTCAATCACAGATAGCCATTTAGAAAAACTAAAAGAACTTGCACGAAATGCTGGAAAAGCAATTCTCGAAATTTATAACAGTAGCGATTTTGGCTTTGAACAAAAGGCCGATGATTCTCCCCTGACCCTTGCCGATAAAAAATCGAATGAAATTATTTGCAAAGGGATCGAAGCACTTGGATTGCCTTACCCGATAATTTCTGAGGAAAACACTCAGATTCCTTTCGAAATCAGAAAAAACTTCAAAAGATTCTGGTTAATTGACCCTTTGGACGGCACTAAAGAATTTATCAACAGAAATGGCGATTTTACTGTAAACATTGCACTCATCGAAGATAAAAAACCGATCACCGGAATTATTTATGCGGTCTGTGAACATGAACTTTACTGGGCCATAAAAGGACAGGGTGCCTACAGCGAAATCAAGTGTGAAATTCGAAAACTTCAGGCAGCACAATTCGATATAAATTCAGATGCAGTAAGAGTTGTAGCATCGAGATCGCACCTCAATAAGGCAACAGCGCAACTGATTGATAAGCTAAAAAATCCGATTATTACAAACAGAGGCAGTTCCCTGAAATTTATGATGCTGGCCAATGCTTCTGCAGACTACTACCCCCGAATGTCGCAGGTAATGGAATGGGACGTTGCCGCTGCTCAAATTATTTTGGAAGAAGCAGGGGGCAAGGTAATTGACCTTACAACAAAAAAGGCATTGGAGTATAATAAAATAGATATGATTGTTCCCT
>JBIPOO010000413.1:0-2821 GCA_044379045.1 Saprospira sp. | reverse complement strand
TGCTTTTAATTTTAAAAACTCTCATCATAAAAAATTTTGTTGCTTACTAAATCACTTATCTAACTTGCTACATTGTTTCATCAAATAATTGACAAAACACTAACAACGACACAAAGTTTCACCTTTTTGTTTTCATTTCAAAACTTTTTACGCAAATAATTTATCATTAATAACAAATTTAACTTTAATTTTTACACTTAAATGAATATATTCATTTAAAAAAAAATCGCAAAAACAGCGTTAAAACTGATTTTGCGATTAAAATTGATTTTTGAGCATCGAAAAAACTATGTCAATGTTTTGATGATGCTTTCCCGACTTAATGTTGCCATTTCTGCTATCCAATTCTTATCGGGCTGTTCTGTAAAAGGAATTCTTGCAATACATTTCAGTCCACTATTATTCAAAATCCAAGATTCAGTAGCCGGGTTAGGTTCTCCGTTAAAAACAATTCCGGCAATCTCAATACCTTTATTCTTTAGGAGTTCAATTGAAAGCATCGTATGATTGATACTGCCCAGATAATTTCTCGAAACGAGAATCAAAGGAATATTTAATTGTTTTACCAAATCCGCCACAGTTTCTTTGGAATTAAGCGGCACCATTAAACCACCGGCACCTTCTATCAATAGGTGATTATCTGTTTGAGGTATTGAAAAATCTGCAAGTGCGATATCGATGCCATCCAGCTCAGCTGCATAATGCGGCGAGGCGGGTGTATTCAGCCTGTATCTTTCAGGGTGAAAGACAGATTTTGAATTAGAAACTAAAGATTTCACTCTGTCGCTGTCTCCAAAGTCCAAATCGCCTGCTTGTACAGGTTTCCAGTAATCGGCCTGAAGCGCCTCTGTCAATACAGCCGAAACAACTGTTTTGCCAACATCGGTACCGATTCCGCTGATAAAATATTTTTTCATTAAAAAGCTGTTAAAAAATTAAGAAGACTGTTTCGGCAGCGAAACAGCCTTCTCGATATGATAGTTTAGAAACTAGATTTTAAGTTTTTTATCACAGAAAAAAGAATCCTAAATATAACCCAAGAGCTTCATCACTTCCTGCGAGCGTTGCTCGGGCGCAAAGAGTTTATAGGTTAGATTACCATCCTCATCCACATCTACCAGAATATGTTTGGGCGATGGAATCAGACAGTGATGTACGCCTCCGTAACCGCTGAGTGAATCCTGATAAGCTCCTGTATGGAAAAATCCAACATAAAGTGGCTCCACATCATCGGGTTCGATAACCGGCAGGAAGAGTTCCTCATCTTCGGAAATCACATTATAATAATCATCATTATCGCAGGTCAGTCCGCCCAAAATCACACGCTGATACTCTACATTCCATTTATTGATGGGCAACATAATAAAACGCTGCTTATCGGCCCACATATCGGGTAGGGTTGAAATAAAGGAATTGTCGATGATGTACCAAATCTCACGGTCATTCTGCCTTTTTGTGCCCAATACTTTAAAAATAGAGGCACCGCTCTCTCCTACCGTAAAGCTGCCGAACTCGGAAAAAAGAATCGGTTCCATTACATTTTTCTCATCGCAGTAACTTTTGAGCTGACTCACGATTTCATCGACCATATATTGATAATCGTACTTAAACTCGAGTGAACCTTGAATAGGCAAACCACCTCCGATGTTGAGCATTTCCAAATCGGGACAAAGCTGTTTCATCTGTGCGTATAACTTAATATACTTGTGTAACTCTGACCAGTAATAGGTCGTATCGCGAATGCCCGTATAGATAAAGAAGTGCAACATCTTCAGTTTAATCTTGGGATGCTTGTGAATACGATAGCGATAAAAATCGAGCATTTCAGTTCTTCTGATGCCAAAACGCGAGGTATATAGGTCGAAGGTTGGTTCCTCTTCCGTTGCAATGCGCATACCTACATTGATAATGGGTGCATCGAAGGTTTCATACACCCTGAGTTCACTTTTACAGTCGAGAATTGGAATAACATTGGTCAATCCCGCATGTATCATACGCTGAATACCGGCAAAATAATCGGGTGTTTTATAACCGTTGCAGAGAATATAAGTATCTTTTTTAACCAGGCCTTTTTCATATAGATTTAACACGATATCTGTATCAAAAGAAGATGAAAGTTCAACCTGTGCATCGTGCTTGAGGGCTTCTTCCAAAACATGTGCAAAATGGGCGCTCTTTGTACAATAGGAAAAAACATAAGGTTGTCGGTATTCGCACTTCTCCATCGAGCCGTTGAAAAGATCTCTAGCTTTTTCTATTTGTTCCCCAATTTTGGGAATGTAAGTCAGTTTTAGCGGCGTACCGAATTGCTGTACTAAATCTTTTATCGGAATATTGTTAAACCATAAGTGGTTTTCTTCGACCTTGAAACCGGCTTGCGGGAAGTGGTAGGTCTGGTGAATTAGGTCGGTGTACTTGTTATTCAACGCTCATAAAGGGGTTAAAAAAATGAAACCAAAGGCCGCTTAATTGTAACAACCTGATTAACAATCTTATAACAGAAAACAAAGGTCTTGTCTGTCTTAGAACAACAAAAATAAAAACTTTGAGTTTAGATTGGGTCCTATTTGTGATAAATTTTAGTTAAACTTTATAAAAAATTTAGATTAAGTACTACCTGAAGATTGTAAAATCTAATGCATGTATTTTTCAAAAAATATAAGATTTCTTGTCTTTCATTTAATTTTCAATTCACAGCGGCATAACAGTAAAACTTCAATTTTGCGTCATTATTTAACTTCTATCAAAACAACATTGAGATGAAAAAAATGTCGCTAATCGCTGCTTTATTACTTTTACTTTTTGTAACAGTTAATGCACA
>JBIPOO010000017.1:0-31840 GCA_044379045.1 Saprospira sp. | reverse complement strand
CGTATATTATTTATGGTTGACAATAATGACGAAGTAAAACTCTTAGTATTAGACTCATTAGGTAACACAGTTAAAAACCTTATTGATAAATAACTACCGCTAACATCACCTACAAGAATTTGACGGTTCAGTGGTGGCAGACAGTTTAGTACTTCGAAATCGCCAACTTCTTGTAGCTGCAAAACTTTTTATTTATTCCAAACTCATTTAACCTATAATATCTAACTTTATCAAACAAAAATGAAAACCATTTGCATTATCGTATTTAACCTATTTATTGGAACTGTAGCCTATAGTCAGAAATTAAATTGGATACCGTTTGAATGGGTTGGTGACAGTGTTTCCGGAAAATATTTTGACAAAGCTGCTATAAATATTCCAGTTTCTATTGATGGCTTACCTCATAAATTCAATATGCAATTTGATTTAGGTGCTGTAACAACTGTTATTTATGGAAACGCTATTGCTAATTACCTTGAAAAATATACCGATCTAAAAAATAAAATAGATACTTTTTCCAGCTTCGTAATCAACGGCCAAAAAAATCCTATGTTCAAAGATGTTAATTTGGGATTGGGAAATATTCCATTTGGGAAAAGAGATATCGGCTATTTTAAAGAATTTGGTGATACGATTCCGTCTGATTCAATTTACACAGGCACAGAAAAACATATTGGAACCATTGCCCCTGATTTGTTTAAAGACCAGTATTTAATCATCGATTATGCCAACAAACGAATTTGTGTTCTAGAAAAACTACCTAGGAAATTTGCGAAAGTAAATTTTCAAACTTGTTCAATCGAAGATGGTCGCATTACCATTCCTTTTACAATTAACGGTAAAATAGAAAATCTAATGTTTGATTCAGGTTCAAGTATGTTTTCTCTAATTACATCCGAGGAGAATGCAAAACAAATATCAGATAATGCCATCATTGATTCATTGAGTGTAAATAGCTGGGGTGATTACTTAACGGTATATGGTCAAAAGATAAACGCTGATGTAAAATTTGGCAATATTACTTTAGCATCCTCTAATGTTTATTATATTAAAAACCCAATGATCGCAGATTTCTTTAAACAGCAAAATATTTGGGGAATAACTGGGAACGCATATTTCTTAAACAAGATTGTAATAATCGATTATAAGAATAGCCGTTTCGGAATAAAATAAATGCTACATCAGGCTCCTTCCGCTTGATTATTTTGAACAAGAACCACAGAAAGTGGAAGAAAAGGGAGAAAAAACTAATTCAATTTGGATTCATTACAAAACCAATAACCCGAATGAGTTTTGAGGGCATTGATATGGATATAGCTAATGCTGTTTTAGGGGATAAATTTGTGATAGGCTAGGGGGAGGAGAAAAAATTTTATCAGCTTTAAATCTTTGATTTAAGGCTGATTTTTTTGATGGGAATGGCTAATTTTGTAACATCGTGTTTTAAATATGAAATGCCTTCGTAATTACAAGAATCGGCGTGTTCAAATATTTATAAAGAAAAACCAGACCGATGTAAATACGAACCTGAAAAGGTCCAAGGCAATACTCGTTTCAAGCAATTTTGCGAATCGCTATCTTATTATTTTTTTAAAAACTTTGATTTTTAAAAAAATCTGTCTTCCTTTGCATGCAATTAACCAAATGGTTAAAATTGGTAGTTAAACTTTTTGATTAAATGAATTCGACTGAAGAAAAGATATTGCAGGCTGCTGAGCAGATTTTTCTAAAATACGGCTACGATGGATCCAGAATGCAAGCTATCGCCGATTTGGCTGAGATAAATAAGGCAATGTTACATTATTATTTTAGGTCGAAGGATTTACTTTTTGAAAGAATTTTCAAAGAAAAATTCAATAAGTTCTTTCCCGAAATTGAAGAGACCTTCAAATTGGAAATGGATTTTGTTGACAGGCTTTGCATTTTTGCCGAAAAGTATATCGATTTCCTAATTCAAAATCCCTATCTACCGCAGTTTGTGCTTAGTAGTATAAATAAAAATCCCGAATTCAGCCGCAATCTACCACTAAAGTTGCCGCAATTACTTTTGCAATCATATTTGGAAGATGTTGAAAAAGGACTTTGCCGTGCACATAATCCGGCTCAAATATTAGTTACAATTTTGGGAATCTGTGTATTTCCATTTTTGGCAAAACCAATGATGACCTTACTTTTAGGGGTAAGTGATGAAGATTTTTTTGAACTAATGCAACAAAGAAAGGAAGAAGCCAAAAATCAAATTCGAATTTTATTCAAAGCATAATTTTTTATTCAATCAGTTAAACTATCAGGTTTATGCGATTTTTTATTTTTCTTTTATTGATTCCAAGTCTGCTTTTCTCGCAGAAACTAAGCCTGGATCAATGTTACCAAATGGCGGAAAATCATCACCCCACAATGGGGCAGAAAGAAATGATAGCACGCATAGCTGATTTGCAATCCAAAAACATCAATAGAAATTATTTGCCGCAACTTTCGTTCAACGGACAGGCGACCTGGCAATCACAGGTGACTGAGGTGAATATCCCCTTGCCCGGCATTGGTCTGGTTTCGCCACCAAAAGATCAGTATCGTTTTAGTCTCGATCTGAACCAAACTATTTGGGATGGTGGTTTGAACAACGCTCAATTAAAAACGGTAAATGCCAACAAAACGGCTGAGGATCAAAAACTGAATGTTGAAATTTGGGGTATCCGCAAACAGGTTTATCAACTTTATTTTGGGATTTTATTTGCAGAAAAACAATCCAGTCAAGTGCTTACGCTGCAAAAGGACCTGAATTCGAAACGTAGCAAAGTCGAAGCAGCGGTCGCAAATGGCGTTTCTATCAAATCTGATTTACTGCGCTTCGATGCAAAACTGCTCGAACTGGAACAACAGCTTTCAGAAATAAACCTGCGCAAAAACGCTGCGCTAGAGGCGCTTTCGATGCTGACAGGCAATCCCGTTGATAGTAGTACAACATTCGAAAGTCCGGAAATAGCTGAGACAACGGAACAAAACAAGAGACCCGAATTAAAAATGCTCGATGCGCAACAACGTTACCTGGCTACACAACAGGGTTTAATTAAAGCTAAAAACAATCCAAAGCTTTTTGCATTCGCTCAGGGAGCCTATGCCCGACCGGGTTTGAATATGTTTACCAATGTTTTTGTGCCTTATTTTATTGGCGGTGTAAGGCTACAGGTACCATTGACACATTTTTACAGTGGCCAGAACAAATTGGAAATTGCACAAATTGGCATTCAGCAACAACGAATCGAAAAACAGAAGGAAAGTTTTAAACTGGGGCTCGATATTCAAAACAGCCAGTTGAAAAGCGAAATTACCAGAATCGAAAAACAAATAGAAAACGATAAGGCATTAATTGAAATCAGGGGCAAAATTTTAAAATCGGCCGAGGAACAATGGCAAAATGGTATTGCAACATCAAATAATTATCTCGAGGAAATTAATCAGAAAGAAATTTTGGAACAGAAACTGCTGCTGCACGAAATTCAATTACTGCAGGCCCGACAGGAACTGAGCTGGACCTTGGGAAATAAATAATCGATCTATCATAAAACGTAACATATTATGAAATTCATATCAAAATTTTACATCTTCTTTTTGGCTGTCGGACTATTCTCCTGCAACAATTCAAATAATGCCTTCGATGCTTCAGGCGTTTTCGAAGCGACAGAATATATTATTTCTGCTGAAAGCGGTGGAAAAATTCTCGAATTGGGCTTGGAAGAGGGCGATCAGCTCAAGGCCGGACAGCGCATCGGTAAATTAGACTGTGAACTGCTCGAACTTCAAAAATCGCAGGTGTTGGCAAGTATGGATGCTGTGAGAGCCAAACAACTAAATGCTGCTCCGTCGATGGAGGTAACCGAAAAACAACTGAAGGTTCAAGAAGAACAAATTGCCGCAATTGAAGAGCAGTTGCGCAGTGCCGATCGAGAAAAGTTGAGACTCGAAAAGCTTGTAAAGGCAGATGCTGTACCATCAAAACAATTAGACGATGTGAATGCACAAATTGCAGTTTTTCAAAAACAGCTGCTTGCAGCCAAAGCTCAGCTCGATGTGCTGCGTCAACAAAAAACCGCACAACAGCAAAATGCCGATAATCAGAATCGAGGTATTCTTAGCGAGGAAAAACCATTGAACGAAAGAGTTTCACAAATTGAAGCGCAGATAAAGGATTGTCAAATTGAAAATCCAATCAACGGACGGGTCATAACAAAATATTCAGAACAATTTGAAATGGCTGCGCCGGGTAAACCTTTGTACAAAATTGCAGATACTAAAAAAATGGTTCTTCGGGCTTATATCAGCGGCGCTCAATTGCCAAAAGCAAAAATAGGGCAGGAGCTTAAAGTCTTTGTTGATGCTGAAAATGGCAAGTACCGTGAATTAAAAGGCAAGATTCTTTGGATATCGGACAAGGCAGAGTTTACCCCAAAAACCATACAGACCAAAGATGAACGCGCCAATCTGGTTTATGCTATCAAAGTGGCAGTTGAAAACAGCGACGAATCGATTAAAATCGGTATGTACGGAGAAATTAAACTGGCTCAGTAAATCCAAAAATATGTCGGCAATTTCAGTAAAAAATATTGAAAAATCCTACGATAAAGGTGCTGTAAAAGCACTGAAAGGAATAAATCTTGAAATTGAAGAGGGCGAGCTCTTTGGTTTGATCGGACCCGATGGCGCTGGAAAAACCAGTCTTTTCAGAATCTTGAGTACACTCATTCTGCCCGATTCTGGCTCTGCCACAATGATGGGACTTGATGTGGTAAAGGATTTATGGAAAATCAGAAAAATTGTCGGTTATATGCCTGGGAGGTTCTCGCTATATCAGGATCTTAGCATCGAGGAAAATCTTAATTTTTTTGCTACGGTTTTCAACACAACTGTCAAGAAAAATTACCATCTCATCGAGGATATTTATGTACAAATCGAGCCCTTCAAAAAACGTAGGGCCGGAAAACTATCGGGCGGCATGAAACAGAAATTGGCGCTATGCTGTGCTTTGATTCATGAACCTAAAATCTTGTTATTGGATGAACCTACTACCGGTGTCGACCCTGTTTCGAGAAAAGAATTCTGGGATATGCTTGGCCGACTCAAAGCAAAGGGCATAACCGTTTTGGTATCGACACCCTATATGGACGAGGCGAGTCGCTGCAGCCGTATTGCGCTGATGCAAGGCGGAAATGTTATGGAAGTTGAAAGCTTGAGCAATATTATTGGCAAAAACAAGATGACACTTTATGCCCTTAGGAGCAAAGAGATGCACCGTCTACTCAAAGATTTGAGAGAATTTCCCGGCAGCTTGTCGGCCTTTGCCTTTGGCGATGAACATCATGTAAGGCTAAGCAGTGACATGGAGGCGGATGAACTTTACGCTTTTTTGCTGCATCGTGCACATGAAATGGTGAACATTCGCAAAATAAATCCTGAAATTGAAGATGTTTTTATTCAGCTTATGCAGGAACAACACAGTTAATACGATATGGAAAAAGTAATAACAGCCGATAAGCTGACCAAAAAATTCGGAGATTTTACTGCTGTGAATGCCATCAGTTTTGAGGTGTACAAGGGTGAAATTTTTGGTTTTCTCGGAGCAAACGGCGCAGGAAAAACTACAGCAATGCGCATTTTGAGCGGATTATCCTATCCAAGTTCGGGAAAAGCAATGGTAGCTGGTTTCGATGTCTATGAAGCATCGGAGGAAATAAAAAAGAATATCGGCTACATGAGTCAAAAATTCTCTCTTTATGAAAATCTGACAGTGAAGGAGAATATCCGTTTTTTTGGCGGCATCTACGGATTGGGTCGCAAAGAATTGAAAACAGCCTCAGAGCAATTGATTGAAAGACTGCAACTTGGACCAGAGGTTAATAAACTGGTCGGTTCACTTCCTTTGGGCTGGAAACAGAAAATTGCTTTTTCGGTAGCCATTCTTCACCGGCCAAAAGTTGTTTTTTTGGATGAACCTACCGGCGGTGTCGACCCGATCACAAGGAGACAGTTTTGGGAGCTGATTTATGAGGCATCGGAGCAGGGTATAACGGCCTTTGTCACCACGCATTATATGGATGAGGCTGAGTATTGCGACCGCGTCTCTATCATGGTTGATGGCGCAATTGCCGCACTCGACAGTCCTTTGAAACTGAAACAACAATTCAATGCAGCTTCGATGGATGCTGTTTTTCTGCAGTTAGCCCGCGGCGCAAAAAGATCGGAGTAAAACAAAGAACATGAAAATATTTCTTGCATTTATACGGAAAGAATTCCGACATGTATGGCGCGACCGGCGCAGCCTTTCAATATTATTGGGATTGCCCATAATAATGATGTTGCTTTTTGGTTTTGCTATTTCTAACGAGGTAAAGGATTCGAATATAGCTGTGCTCGACCATTCAAACGACCTTATGAGTAGGCAGCTTGTTGACCGGATCGGACAAAGCAACTATTTTACCATTTTTGAAATGGTTGATAAGGAAGCAGCTATAGAGTCGGCATTCAGAAAAGGTAATATCAGGCTGGCAGTCATTATTCCACCAGATTTTGCATCGGGTATGTCAAAAGATGGCAGTAGCATAAGAATTATAGCCGATGCCTCCGATCCTAATACGGCCAATATTGTAACCAATTATATGAATGCCATCTTGGCCGATTTTCTGAAATCGAATTTTTCGCCAATGCAGGAGCCGATCAGCATAAAGATAGAAAGCCGCATGCTATACAATCCGCAACTGAAAAGCAGTTATAATTTTGTTCCGGGCGTTATGACACTCATTATGATGTTATTGGGTACCATGATGACGGCAGTTTCCATCGTAAAAGAAAAAGAAATGGGAACGATGGAGGTTTTACTCGTATCGCCCATGAAACCAATTTTAGTAATTATCAGTAAGGCAATTCCCTACCTGGTGCTTTGTTTTATCGATGTGCTGCTCATTCTGCTCATGTCATACACGCTGCTCGAAATGCCTGTGCGTGGAAATATTCCGCTACTTTTAGGAGAAAGCCTATTGTTTATTTTGACAACATTATCCTTCGGGCTACTCATTTCAACCTTAGTTGCTTCTCAACAGATGGCCATGTTCATTTCTTTGGTTGGATTTCTGATGCCGGCGTTGGTATTCAGTGGATTTATGTTCCCGATTGAAAACATGCCGCTACCCCTACAAATTATCAGTAATGTTGTACCCACAAAATGGTATTTTTATATCCTTAAAACTATTATGATCAAAGGTTTGGGATTTGAATACATCATTGCTCCAACCATTATTTTATGTTCAATGACCACAGTGTTTATATTGCTCACCCTCCGCAATTTTAAAGTAAGACTTATGTAATATGAGAAATATAAAATTCATGCTGCGCAAAGAATTCAGACAGGTTTTCAGAAATAAAGCGATTCTGAGAATGATTTTAGCTATGCCCGTCATACAACTTATTCTTATTCCCCTTGCTGCCGATTATGAGGTAAAAAACATAAACATTGCTGTGGTAGATAATGATGTTTCTGCATACAGTCGCCGTTTGACCGAAAAAATAAAATCATCGGGCATATTTAAACTGAGTGATTATGGGCAGAATTACAATGCAGCACTTAAAACAGTAGGAAAAAGCAAATCTGATTTAATTTTGAGTATTGAGCCGGGCTTTGAAAAAAATCTGATCAGAGAACGCAGCGCAAAAGTTCATATAGCAGCCGATGCAGTAAATGGTATAAAAGCCGGTTTAGGTGCGGCTTATGCACAGCAGATCATTGCCGATTTTAATGCCGAAATCGTTAAGGAATTGACAGCTGGTACTGAACAGAAATTTCCAGTGACCCTAAGCTCAGCATTACGTTACAATCCTTATGTAAATTATTATCTCTTTATGGTTCCGGGCATTTTGGTGATGTTGGTAACCATGGTGGGAAGTTTTTT
Source organism: Saprospira sp. (assembly GCA_044379045.1). GTDB lineage: Bacteria > Bacteroidota > Bacteroidia > Chitinophagales > Saprospiraceae > Saprospira. The sequence goes on along the minus strand of JBIPOO010000017.1, from coordinate 23,903 downwards.
GTCGGCCCTCAATATTGTCGCTGAAAAGGAAATCGGAACCATGGAACAAATTAATGTTAGTCCGCTTAAAAAACATGAATTTATTCTCGGCAAACTCATCCCCTTCTGGGTCTTGGGCATGTTGAGCATTACGATTGGTATGAGCATAGCCTATTTGTTTTATGGAATTTTACCTGCAGGTTCTTTTTTGGTAATTTACAGTTATGCAGCGCTTTATCTCTTGGCGGTTTTGGGGGTGGGATTACTCTTGAGCACCTTTGCTGAAAATCAGCAGCAGGCTACACTTTTTGCATTTTTTATTCTGATGGTTTTTATTCTGATGAGCGGATTGTATACGCCAGTCGACAGTATGCCCGAATGGGCGCAGTGGATTTCTGCATTCAATCCGCCTCGCTATTTTATTAAACTCATAAGGGCAGTCTATATCAAAGGCAGTGGATTTAATGATTTAGGGCATGAGTTTTTAGTTACGGCTGCTTTTGCATTAGTTTTTAATATACTAGCAATTTTTAGTTATAATAAAAGGGGGTAAATTAACACACAAAAAGAGCCACCCGTATAAAATGTCTTGTCCTAAAATAGGTTTACACAAATTTATTTGCTAATAATTTTCCTTTTTACCCTCAACCCATACTTCATCCAGAAAAATCCAGCTTGGACTACCAGCAGCATCGTGCCAGTCGGGGCAGCGGCCGATAGAATAACCTTTCACATTGATGTATCGGATTTTACGGTTCACAGCAATACTGAATTCCTGAGTCATTTCTCTTTTGTCGAGGGCATCGGTTTTAGTAAAAGCCTGCCCTACCGAAATATAGTTTTTTCCATCGGTTGAAACCAGAAAATCTACCTTTTTAGGGAAGAAAATCCAAGCATTGTTATACTGCAAAAAACCGGCCCCCAAGGCTTTTATATCAGTCAATTTGCCAAGATCTATTACAACATTGATATCATAACCAAAGGTCCCCTGCCAGTTTCCGTCTTTAAAATTACTGCTGCCTCTTTTTCCGTCGATGATATCAGCAGCGTATTGTTCGCTGATTTTATAATTCTGCCATATTCTTTTACCTACGCCAAGATGCGGATTCAATAACTGATTGATACTAAAATCTATCTCTTTTTGTCCCCTGCGGAACTTGATTTTTAGACTGTCTTTTTCGGTTATTTCAAAGGGTTTGCTATAAGTTTTCCAAACGCTTTTCCCAAAACTGTATTCTGCAGTCAGACTTGAATCGCGATTTTGCAGTTCGACCAACAATTTATCATCTGCAGCCTTTGTAGCAATACTCACCGGGATATTTTCCATACCATAATTTATACCCAATTTATCGAGGATGCTGTAATGTTTACTTATCCGGTCCTTAAAATCGACAAAATTCTTCTTTTTGGGATTCGACCAAAGTACTTCGGACATTGCCAGTATTCTTGGAAAAACTTTAGAATCAATTTTTTCCTGAGGAGCTCTTTCCGACCACATATTACATTCAGCTCCCAAGACTAGTTTTTTTTCTTTTTTACTGAGTCCTTTGGGAATGGGGTCAAATTCATAGACCTTTTGTAGATCAATTTCATTGAGACCATAATCGAAATAAGCATGGGAAGTGGGCGAAACAATGGTAGCATGTCCCGATTTTGCGGCCTTTTCTGCCGCATCGAATCCCCGCCAGCTCTGTACAATTGCCCCTTCGACCAAACCGCCTTCCATAATTTCATCCCAACCGATAAGCTGTTTGCCCTTTGTTTTCAGATAATCGCTGATTCGTCCAATAAAAAAACTTTGTAACCCATGTTCATCGCCTAATCTGTTGTCTTTAATACGTTTTTGACATTTGGGGCATTTTTCCCAGCGGAACTTTGGTACTTCGTCACCCCCGATATGAATATAAGGCGAAGGAAACAATGCTATGACTTCACTCAAAATATTTTCGATAAAAGTATAAGTGCTGTCGTTTCCGGCACAATATATTTCCTTGAATACACCCCATTCAGTTTCCACATCAAAGGGGCCACCTGTACAGGAGTGCTGCGGGTAGGCCGCCAAGGCTGCCTGCGCATGGCCGGGCAATTCAATTTCGGGAACAATCATTACGCCTCTACGTGCGGCATAGGCAACTATTTCTCTGATGTCATCCTGCGAATAAAAACCGCCATATTTTCCACCTTTACCATCTTTGCGCCAGGCGCCTTTTTGTGTAAGCAACGGATATTTTTTAATCTCGATGCGCCAACCCTGATCATCAGTAAGATGCCAATGAAAGCGATTCATTTTATGCAAGGCCAGCAAATCGATATAGCGTTTTACAAATTCCTTATCCATAAAATGACGGCTGCAATCGAGCAGCATTCCACGCCAACGGAACTTTGGTGTATCGTTTATCTCGAAAGCCGGTAATTGGCTTCCCTCCCCTTTGTATTCCCTAAGAAAGAGTTGTCTGATTGATTGTATGCCGTGCAGCATTCCGTAACGGGAGGGCGCAAGTACAACAAGTTCGTCCCGACGGCTCAGAAGCTTATATGATTCTACACTATCGGCTCCTATTCCTTTACTCAAAAAAATGCAGCCCTTTTCTTTTTTATCCGATGACTTAATCTTACAAACAATGCCACTTTCTTTCAGATATTCACTTAATAGAAGGGCTTCATCTGCAATCTTGCCATTGTAAATAATGAGGATACTGTCCTGCATGATAAAGCCATTATCGGATCCATATTCAACAGAAAATGGCATGGGCAGAATGTATATTTTTTTAGCTGTTCCGAAAAATGGATTTTTACAGGAAAATAGCAGAAAAATTAAAAGGGGTAATAAGGCAATTCTCATAGATAAGGACGAATCTTGAAATGCGAAAATAAGTTTTTTGTTTTAAAAACTACAATTTATGCACATAGCTTTCCAATATTAAAAAGGGTCAGAGCTTTGCATGCTCCGACCCAATATAAAAAACGTCCTTATAGTGTTGCGCTGTTAAGATTTTTGGATTTTTATTATTCTGTATACTCCGTCAATATTCAATCTTGCAAAATAATAACCATTGTCCAGGTCTTGTAGATCAATTTCCAATTGATTACTGCTATTTTTAAAGTTAATTTTTCTTAGTAAAACTCCTAAGGGATTATAAATTTCAACATCTAGAACTTCCTCAAACTGCTTTTTGATATTAAAGGTGAGTACATCATACACAGGATTGGGAAAATAGCTGACTATATCGTCGGGATTTGTATTGCAGCCTGTAACCGCAATTGTGTTACTCACTTTGTTCATGGAATTGTAATCAAACTGCTGCAATCTGTAATAAACTGTTTGATTACCTGCAGTATAATCTGTGTAGCTGTAATCATGAGATTCGTTTGTGGTAAAGTTTCCATCCACAAAATCCAAATCTTTGAAAATCATATCTTGATCGGCACGTTGTACCATGAAACCAAGATTCTCTTCCTCACGGAGGCTGGTCCATTTGAGAATATTTCCCAAATTTGTGCATTTTCCTTCAAAATTGGTCAATTCAACCGGCAGAAAAGTAAAACTTGTATTGCAGGATCCTGTAAATGAAGGCAGGTTCGGATTGGCAGTGAATGCAGCATTTGTGCTGGCGACTGAGCTAATATTTGAACCGGAAATTACAGGTGCAGTTCCCATAAAAGTAACATTGACAGAGCTGGCCGGAGAAGTGCCATCGCTCATGATATTAAAATTTCTGGTTGACAGAAATCTGCAGTCGCGGGCTGTAATATTACAGGCATTACCTGAACCGTTTGCGGCATAAATATCAGAACCAGCAGTAGATGGTGTATTGGAGTCGAAAACACAGGAATCGAGCTGAAGGTTGATAATTTTATTAGATGAAAATGGAGATGGATTCACATCGCTAACAAAACGAGCTGCAATTGCTGCTCCCCTCAAAGTTCCTGCCGATGAAGAATTCGATCTGAAAATACATCGTGAGAATTTTGCTGTTCCGGCAGTAATGCAAAATCCGCCACCATACACAGTTGAAGAAGTTTGACCGGCTTTATTGCCCGAAATAAGACAATCGTAAAAGGCCGTGACACCATTGCGCTGATAAATACCGCCGCCATTGCTGGCATCATTGTTCGAAATAACAGAATTAAAAACATTTACAATAGTTGTGGCATCGCCCTCTACTCTGAGCCCACCGCCAGCAAAACTGTTATCTTTGTAATTATTGGAGAGAATATAGTCTTCGATTAAAACATTTATATTTCTTCCCAATACACCAACTCCGCCTGTATAGGCTGTACCTGTAGTGTTACATAGACTTCCTCCACCTCTTAGTACAATTTGTGTATTTCCATTTATCTGAATAGCAGGATTACCGCCCGATAAACCATTCAAAAAAAGATTGAGATTTTCGAGCAGAATACCGCTTATCAGCGAAGCTCCGCCGCCAACTGTAATCGCCTGTCCCGACATTGGACTCAACTGTGTACCATTATTCTCATATTCTGTAATGGTAAAATTACGCATGATAACATTGGATGCGGTAATATGAACAAACCAGTTTGTGGCGGTTCCTGCATAATTATTATCGAAAAAAGTAAGGTTGGTACCTGCACCGGTAATTGTTAGCGACTTATTGATGACAATACTTATTTCGGTGGTATATGTACCAGCATCAACAAAAATTCTGTCTCCAGCATTTGCTCTCCCAACAGCAAACTTCAAAGTTGCAAAAGGATTTGTTGCGGTACCTGGCACACCCGCAGCATCTGAACCAGGAACTGAAGCTGCAGTGAAAATGTCGTTAACATTAGAATTGTCATCAACGTAAAAGTCGGTGGCAAATAGACTTTGTATTCCAAATAAAAAAAGAAAAAGTTGTAGCAGTTTTTTCATAGCGTAAATTATAATTAATAGGTAATTATTCAGGGTTTTACAAAAATACGCTAAGTCGGTACAATTGTTTAATTTTGAATTAACAGATTGATAATGTTAAATAAATATAAAAAACTAAATAGATTATTTATAACATTATGATAATCATATTAATAATAATATATTTTTCGATTAAAAAAAGCTAATGATCTATGGTATTTAAACAAATGCAAAAAGGAGCCCGAAAACGAACTCCTTTTAATTCACATCACAAATCACTATTTTTTCTTTTTATTTTTTTGTAAATTTAAACACCCTACTTTCATTTGTCAAATTCACCTGAAGGCAATACTCGCCCGAAGCCAGCTCATCTAAACTCAGTTGATAAGTGTTAAGTCCAATTTTTGAGTCCAATCTGATTTCGGATACAACTTGCCCAAGCGTATTAAATATTCTGATTTGAACTGCTGAAGCGTTATCTGTATCAAATCTCAGATTTAAAATATTATCTGTCGGATTTGGATAAATTGCAATCTGGTTGGCGATTTGCTGTTCCAGATATATAACACTCGAATATTCAACACTATTATCCAAATCAATTAGCTTCAATCTGTAATATGATTTTTCTAAAGGTCTGCTATCGTTGTGGATAAAACTATAGTTATCGGATTGTCCCAAGGAATATATTTCAGAGAAATCTGAGAAGCCATCAGGAGATCTTTCGAGTATGTAACGGCTAATTTTTTCAGGATGCTCAACAATCCAGGACAACTTATTACTTTGTCCGCTTTTTTCACCCGAAAAGCTTAGCAGATTTCCGCCTAAAAGACAGCCCAAATTGAAACAAAGGTAATCATTAAGAAAATCCTGATTGAAACATCCACCTGTTACCATTGATATAGGTGAACCAACAGCCAACATTGAGGGAAGCGGATTTGGCGGATTTGAAGTGCTGTAATTCAGGGCATAAACTCTGTAATCGCCTGCTGCCAGAGATACTGTCGGAAAAACTCCTGTATTATTCTGATTGATAAAACGCCCAACTGCATCGGTTAAAACAAAAACCTGTTCATAGGCTGTATTTTCTCCACTGACAGAGGCCACAATATTTTGACCAGGGCAAATTGATGTCAATCTAAAACAGTCATTGAAACAGCTGGTGACATTATAGCAGATAAAATCTGTAAGGTAATCATCGTTGTAACAACCATTTTGCGTACTGCCAATTGAGTTTAGAGGCTGTCCGGCTGTAGGCAATGGGGTGGGTGGATCGCTCGGATTATAATTTAATGCATGTACCTGATAGGAATTTCCTGCAGAAACCTGACCGGTGAAATTACCACTTGAGTTAACAGAAACAATTAGACCATTTGAAGCATCCACCAGAACATAAAGCTGAGTGTAAGCCAAATTTTCTGAGCTTGTGCTAACCAAAACAGGCGCATTGGCACAAATTGTTCTTGTAAAAAAACAGGAGGCACAACTTCTGTTGACATAATCGGTAAAAAAGTCGCTATTGAAACAACCTGCTGTTTGAGTTCCTACCAACGAAACTGGCTGCCCGATGAGGTTTGAAGGAAGTGGTGCAGGTGGATCTATCGGATTAAAATTAAGGGCATACACCCGATAGGCGCCAGAGGAAACAGCTGTAAATGTTCCGCTATTATTCTGTGCAATGACGATTCCCTGATCATCGGTGAGCACATAAACCTGAGTATAGCCCGCTGTTGCGCCCGAACTACTTGTGCTGATATCGCATTGAGCAGTGAGGCCTGCTGCAAACAATAGCAGTATATGGATATAAAAGATTATACGCATGACTTTTGCTTAGCTTTATTTTACTAATCCCAAGTTCCGTTATTGGGTGTACATGAAGCCGAGCCACAAGCGGCAGGCGCAGTGAAAAGGGCATTAGCAGTATTGGTGCATCCGCCCTGAGCAGAGAATGACGCCGTGACCGAGACAGCAGCTCCATTTGCTGGAAGATTGGTTAGCGTGACCGTACGCGGAGAAGTTCCAATACTAAATGACTGTCCGTTTACAATCAAATCTCCTGAACTTGGCGCATTGCTAAAAGAAATTGTCACTTGCTGACTGTAAGTATTGGTTGCAGGATTACAGGCCGATTGTGTTCCGGCACTAATGGCAATCACCGAACATGGACAGTTGTTTCCAATTACAACATCATCCGTAGCTGTTCCGCATGCAATGGTTGTTGTAGTCCAACGAAGTGTATTATTTGCCGAGAGGCCAGTAACCGTTGTGGTAGGACTATTTGGATTTGCAAAGGTAGCTGTACCGCTCACGACAGACCATGTTCCTGTACCCGATGCAGCCAAAGTTGCTGTGCCGCAAACATTTTGATCAGGGCCAGCATTGGCAACGGCAACTCCAGAACTTGCACTGATGGTATAATCACAAACCGAACCCGCATTTCCGTCCATCATGATATAGTAAATATCCCCAATGGTTAATCCGGTAGCACTGAGTGTACTTGTGCCCACATTCATACCAGTACCTGTTGATTGCGCACAGGCGGATACGCGTGTAAAGGTTGTTGTTGCAGTATTAAAAGCAAAAATTCCAGCCTGTACTCCCGAACAGGTGCCACCGCCTGAAACTGTAAAAGTAAAATTTGCTGATGTAGACGATGCCTGAAAGGCTAGCCATGAATTATTTTCTAGCGTACCGCCAAAAAGTCCATCAGCAGGTGTTGGACAGCCACCACCGGTTCCTCCGAAATTATAAGGGGCGTCTTCACCATAGTACGAGTCGGTTCTACCGCAATAGTTATTAAGGTTACAAATCACAGGTGCCTGAAGAAAAACATCTGCTGGAGCTGGGTTTGATGCACAAGATGGTGCTGCAACACAACTGATTGTTCCATCCCAACCTCCGTCGACAGCTGCTCCGTTTGACCTCCAAACTACACGAACACAGGTGCTGTTAGTACCTACTGTTGGCGTAGAAAATGCATAATCATCGGACTGTGTCAACATTGCTATCAAAGCTCCGCTGGTGGCATCAAAGAAAAACAAGGTGTCGCCTGTTCCTGAGTCCAAATTTAATGAAGAGCTTGCAGCTCTAAAGTCAAAATATAGCGGAAGACCACTGTTAGAGCAAAAGGTTACTGTAATATTTTCATTGAGGCCATAGTTTCCTGAACCTCCGGAATCTCTGAAATTATTTGTAGTTCCACAATCTATACTTACTGTAGAACCATTCAGTGCATTGGCGGTTGCGCCATTTACTCCGCTTGCTGCCCCCATTACATAAGTTGTTTGGGAAAAAAGGGGAGCGCATCCAATTAAGAATAAAAATAAGGTTGTGTAAAGTTTTTTCATGATGTCAGATAGGCAATCTAATGTAATTCAATGAAGGTCGAAATATACTTAGGTCGATATAAGTTTTAACAAAAGTAAATTTTATAATTCATACCTGTGCCGAAATTTGAATTTTCACAAATGTAATAAAATATATTACCGACTAACATAAAAAGTTATTATGCATTATTTTTCAATAATTTACAACATGAAAAAGCTACTAAAAAAGACTAAATTTATATCAAATCAAAATCAAAATTTATCCAGGCCCTAACCATTCTCCTGACAGTATTATTTTCGGGGGCATCTTCGAAATTTGTACGGCTGTGACAGAGAAAACGATTGTTCAAAAAAAGCAGCTCTCCTCTATTCATTTTGAATTGAATAAGATTTTCAGCTTTGGAGAAAAAGTCATCAATTTCGTCAAGTCCGGCTAATAGTTTTTCATTCAATGGTATTCTTGTTTTCTGATGTGCCGATTCTATCCAGAAACGCATATATCTGAACGTTAACTTATGCGCTTCAATCGAAAAAACAGGGAATGCATTTTCGAGAATAGCTTCAGTATTATTGACAGTGCCCGGAGTTATCACATCACGAATAATCGGTTTGGATAATTCTATCAAAGCATCCGGAAAATTATTTTGAAGGTGTTTATATAAGTCAGCCGCATTTGTAACCTGCGACTCACCTCCTTTTTGGCTGGGTTGTAAGCATAGCAGGCCAACCACATCGGGCAAATATTCCTTTGCTGTGCTGTCGGTATGAAAACCAGTCGATGCCTTGGTTTTAGAAACCGGTACTGCTGCTTTTGTATAGTCTAGTCCCTGGTCAATTACATCAAAAAAATAACCGTAACGATTATTTAAACCGCCAATAGATCTGCACAGCAATGCATAAAGTAACCTAAGGGTTTCGTCGTCGGCAGCGCTTGAAAAGCGAAGTAAGAGGAAGCCTGGCGCTTGGATCAGTTTTGAGTTTATTTCCTTTTCAAGTCTTTCAGGAATTTTGATTTCGGAATTATTGGGTTCAGAAATTAAAATATTTTTTTCATCCCTGCTTAATTTTTCCAACAATGAAATAATATCCTTGTCTGCACCCAACTCGATTACTGGTATAGATTTGGAACTATTCCAAAGGTAATTATCGACAGCATTCATAGGCTCTTTTACTTTTTGATTTTAAATGCCAAATGCAATGGCAGGTCAATCAGCGGGCTAAAAAATTCTGGATCGAGTTTTACATGTTCTTCACTGATTCTGAGTTCATAAAGTTCGGGCATTGTTGTAAATCCTGCCGATTTTATGCCGCTAAAATAATCTTCAAAAGTTTTGTGTACACACTGAACCCCAACCGATATTCGGTCTCTGCGCCATATTTCACCAGGAAATAATATATTTCTGCCCGAAAAATAACCGCCTTGAGTCTCGAAATAAAAAGGAAATTTATCTTTTTTGAGAAAGGCCAAAAATGGATGTGGGACAGAGAAAACGAAATGTCCTCCTGGTTTGAGCAGATTAAATACCTTTTTTATTACAGAATGGGTTGACTCCACATCGAGATAATTGAAAAGAAACATTGCCAAAACCGTATCGTATTGCTGTTCTGTTCCCAAATCTGCAGCTCTTACATCTAAGACTTCATAACTAAGTTGTTCGAATCCATTTTCGTTTTTAATTTTCTCGGCATGTTCAATCATTTTCTCTGAAATATCGATGCCATGAACTTTTGAAGCACCTGCTTCCAACAGTTTTCGGCCAACATAACCTTCACCACAGCCCAAATCGAGGATATGACAATCTTTAATCGGTTGGCAAAGATTAATGACAAAGGGTCTAGCAGAATAATCGGAAAGCAGTACCGGCTCGGTTCTCGACCAGTTATCTGCCTGATTATTGTATAGTTTTTTAGAATCTTGGTACATAAATTTTGGGGTTTAATTTCAAGTTGCAAAAATACTAATTTTATTTTTTTTAAGTATTGTTTAAAAATAGAATATATTCCTTTATCTGATTTTAACGCCTACACTCATATTTAATTATTCCTTTTTCATAATTTTGTTTAAATATATCTCAAATCATTTACCTTCAATTTAATGCATCATGTACAATGTAGGAGACAGCGTTTTGGCTTATTGGCACTCAACAGGCCTGTTCCATATGGGAACAATTGTCGACAGCAACAGCTCGGGCTATGTTGTAGTGTTGGAACTCGGTGATCTAGTAGATTCGCTTGCCGGCAGTGACCTTAGATCGACACATATTGAAGTCGGCACAAAAGTTCTTGCCATGTGGACCGACGGTAGATTACACCCGGGTACTTTAGCTAAAGTTTGCGGAAGAGCATTTTACATACATTTTAATGATGGAAGCAACGCTTGGGCACCTATGATGGGCATTGCACTAAAGCCTTAATTTTCAATACAATCAAAATATCAAAAGAACTGATTGTATTTTCCTAAGTGGCTGATGTATTTGGGGGCTGTTTCATAGCCAGCATTTCATAAATAATACATAACCATACAATTATCAATGGCAGTGCCTTTAGCGCATAGGGCTTTACAAAATGTTCTCTCAAATAAGCAGGAAAAAGATCGGAGGGCGAAAAACTGCTGACTGCCAAGGTCAAAATCAATAGTGCTATCTGCCAATAATTTGCTTTTGGCATCAGCACATACCAGATAGAAAAGCCCATAAATGCTATGATATAAGTGGGCGATTCGGATGCTGTACTAAATATTACCGTAAAAATCAGTACCGATGAAAGCAATAAAAGTCTGAATTTTTCCACTTTATACATCGAAATACGCAGGTAACAAAGCCCCATCAATATCGTGCCGCCCAATAGAAATGGCAGATTTGGCAGATTCGGATTCCCACTAATTTTTCTTATCATTCCCATCAGCGAAATGTCCTGCATATTGCTCAGGTAGATATTCTCCTTGTTTTTGACAATTAGCCTTTCGTACCAATCTCTATACGAATTGACAATGAACTCAGGCGATGAAATTGCCATAGGCAACACAAAAAAGACTGCCGACCAGAACAAAAGCGAAAGGATAAATTTTATTTTGTCTTTCGAGAAGAAAAAGAAAGCCAGCCCTACAATACCATAGAGTTTAATGAAAGTGCCAAAAACAATGAGCATCGCCGCCCAAAAATCCTGCTTTTTATCAATAAATACATAGGAGAGGATTATAATTGCCGATATGGAGGGGTTGAACTGAAAACTAAGTGAAGTGGTCAAAAATTCATGAGCAGAGATTAGCAGAATCAATGACTTTTGAATATTTGTCAGCGGAAGTTTGTAAACAGCAAAAAGTAAAAAAGCTGCATTGGCGAGGTTCCAGAGGCTCATACCCAACACATCGTGCAGCAGGGCAAAGGGCATTATAATGACTGAGAAAAGCGGCCCGTAATGGTTGTGGTCATAATACTCCTGCGGATATTCAGCATAGAGCGAAACCTTATCAACTGTATGATAATAAACGTATTGGAAGATTTTATAATTGTTAAATTTGTCGGTATAAAACTGCTTCAACGCTGCAACAACTACAAAAATTAGCCAGAGCAAAGCAAAGAGATTAGGGTTTTCCAATAATTTAAGCGGCCTTAGGGCTGATATCCTGTTCATAAACTTCGTTTAAAGTTCAAAACTAAGCATTTTGCTTTAAATTGCCATAAAAGGGCTCTTTTTGCATTTGAAACTTTTCTTTGCGGTGAAAAAATGCTATTTTCACCGCAAAATCTGCGGTGGAAAATTATGTATATTCATGAAAAAGAAAATTGGACTGATTTCTATTGGGACAATGAGAAAATAATACAGGCATTGGCTACCGTAAGGCATCTACAGGGTAGATTACTAGGACATATTGAAAAACTTGGTTTTGAATTGGTAGAATCGTCAACCCTAGAATCGCTTATACTAGACGTACTTGACACGTCTAAAATTGAAGGAGAATTTTTAAACCCTGAATTAGTCAGATCATCAGTTGCTCGAAAATTAGGTATCGAGTCAGCCGATTTTGTAAAAATCCCAAGAAATATTGACGGGATTGTTGATGTTTTAATTGACGCAACCCAAAATTTTGACAAAGAATTGAACGAGGAACGTCTTTTTGGTTGGCACAATTCTCTTTTTCAGTCCGGATACAGCGGATTATCAAAAATTGATGTCGCACTTTACAGAAGTTCCGGAATGAAAGTTATTTCTGGTGCTTTGGGCAGAGAAAAAATTCATTTTATCGCCCCGGTTGCAGAGAAGGTTCCAGCGGAAATGTCTAAATTTCTTTATTGGCTGAATAAGGAAAACAAAATTGACTTAGTTTTAAAAGCCATGATAGCTCATTTTTGGTTTGTTACAATTCACCCCTTCGATGATGGTAATGGTCGAATGGCGAGGGCCATTATGGATATGTTACTTGCAAAAAGCGATGGCAGCAAAATCAGATTCTACAGCCTCTCCAACCAAATTTTCAAAGAACAAAAGCGTTACAACGAAATAATTGAGAAAACACAAAAGGGTGATTCTGATATTACTGCTTATCTGTCATGGTTTATATCATGCTTTGAAAGGGCCTTATTATCGAGCCAGCAAAACCTGGAAATTATTTTAGACAAGGCAACATTCTGGGATAAGAACAAATTTACAAATCTCAATGACAGACAGCGATTTGTAATTAATTATCTCTATGATAATTATGAAAAAGAAGTTGGTTTTTTGAGAACATCCTCCTATGCAAAACTTTTGAAATGTTCAACAGATACTGCTTTGCGCGATTTACAGGATTTGGTATCAAAAAATATCCTAAGTGTCGAGGATGGGGGTAAAAAGACAAATTATATTCTGAATAGTCCTAAAGGCATCAGAATTCCAAAAATAAATTCCACTGACTAAGTATGAACTAATCAATCAGGTTTCGGCCAAAAGGGAAAAAATTATATCTTTGCAAAATTTCGCAATGGAATCTTCCATACCAAAGTCTGAAAATCTGACTTCTGAAAATCTGATAATCTATGATGGACAAACACTACAACGCACAGGAAACCGAGAAAAAATGGTACGCACATTGGACCGAGAAAGGATATTTCCACTCTACTCCTGATAATAGAAAAGCTTACAGCATCGTCATTCCGCCGCCCAATGTTACCGGTGTACTGCACATGGGCCACATGCTTAATAATACCATTCAGGATGTGCTCACTCGCCGCGCAAGGCTTCTGGGATTAAATGCCTGTTGGGTGCCCGGAACCGACCATGCCTCCATTGCTACCGAAGCTAAGGTAGTGCAGCTCCTGCGTGAAAAAGGCATCAAAAAGTCAGATATTTCCCGTCAGGAATTTCTAAAATACGCCTTTGAGTGGAAAGATAAATACGGCGGAATCATCCTCGACCAGCTGAAAATGCTGGGCGCCTCCTGCGATTGGGAGCGTACCCGATTCACGATGGAGCCCAAACTTTCCGAATATGTCATAAAAGTATTTGTAGATTTGTATAAGAAAGGGCTTATCTATCGCGGTTTGCGTATGATAAACTGGGACCCGGAGGCCAAAACAGCCCTCTCGAACGAGGAAGTACAATACCACGAAGAAGATTCTAAATTATACAAGGTTCGTTATAAAATTGCCGATAGCAGGGATGAATGGGTAACAATTGCAACTACACGCCCCGAAACCATTCTTGGCGATACTGCCATTGCTGTAAATCCAAACGATGAGCGATATTCAGCCCTTAAAGGTAAGTCGGTCATCGTTCCTATTGTCAATCGTACTGTTCCAATCATCTTCGATGCTTATGTTGAAATGGAATTCGGTACTGGTGCGCTGAAGGTAACTCCTGCACACGATATGAATGACAATGAAATCGGAGCCCGTCATCAATTGGAAAGCATCGATATTTTTAACGACAATGGTACTATGAGCGATCTGGCCCGTTTTTATGTGGGAATGGATCGTTTCGAAGTGCGTAAACAAATTGTCAAAGACCTTAAGGCTCAAGGACATATTGTTGGCATCGAAAATTATAAAAACAAAGTTGGCCGTTCAGAGCGAACAGGTTCAGTTGTTGAGCCTCGCCTCAAAGAGCAATGGTTCCTAAAGATGGAAAAACTATCGGCAATGGCGCTTGCTGCTGTTGAAGATGGCGATGTGCGCTTTTTTCCCGATCACATGATTAATATGTATCGCAACTGGCTCAAACCCGAAAATGTACGCGACTGGTGCGTTTCTAGGCAGCTTTGGTGGGGACAGCAGATTCCTGCTTACTACAATAAAATGGAAAATCTGATGATTGTTGCTGAAAATGAAGAAGACTTGCTCCGTCAAATCAGCGAACAAAATCAAATACGTCAGGATGGAAATGGATACCTAAGTTGGGCACATGACAGAGGGTATCAATTAGATGAGCTGCCAGATAAAATGTTAAAACGTGAAGATTTTGTTCAGGACGAAGATGTGGTCGATACCTGGTTCTCTTCCTGGCTTTGGCCAATAGCCGTATTTGACGGTTTTGAAAACAAGGAAGAACTCAAATACTATTATCCGACCAATGTGTTGGTGACAGGTTGGGACATTATGTTCTTCTGGGTAGCCCGTATGATCATGGCAGGCTATGAATGGGCACCTGAGCTTTTGGGCGAAGAGCATGAGGCAAAGCCTTTTAATGATGTATATTTTACCGGAATGGTACGCGATAAATTCCGCCGCAAAATGTCGAAGTCATTGGGTAATTCTCCCGATGCCATTGAACTGATTCTGAAATACTCGGCTGATGGCGTGCGTTTTGGCATGCTTTCCTCTGCTGCGGCAGGCAATGACATCGTTTTCGACGCACCCTTCGATGACAAAAGCAAAAAAATCATCAACGAAAGCAAAATGTGTGAGCTGGGTCGCAATTTCACCAATAAAATGTGGAACGCGCTCAAGCTACTAAAAGGCTGGAACATTACAGAAGAAAAGCCATCGGCAGTGAATCTGCTTGCGATGAAATGGATCGATCAAAAACTAAGCGAGCAGATTGAACAGGCAAATGCAGGTTTTGAGACCTATCGTTTGTCAGAGGTGCTCATGGGACTTCGCAGTTTGGTTTGGGATGATTTCTGTTCCTGGTATCTCGAAATTATCAAACCTGTTTACGGACAACCGATAGACCGTACAACACTGGAATTCACAAACGGCATTTTCGAAAAAATGATGACGCTTTTACATCCATTTATGCCATTTATCACCGAAGAACTTTGGTCGAATCTGCGTGAACGTAGCCAAGGCGATGATTGCGTGGTGAGTACCTGGCCCGAGGCAGGAAAATATGACCTAAAATTCCTCCAAAAGGTGGAAAAAATGAAAGAGGTGGTACAAAACATTCGTGATATTCGCGCCAAGAATCAACTTCCCGAAAAGGAATTGTTGAAAATGATGGTGAAAGAGAGCGAATCGGCTCGCGAATTTCTTTCAGAAAGTGGTATCAATGAGACCATTGTAAAAATAGGACATCTGGAATCCCTGGGCATTACATCCGAAGATAATGATGCAACTTCATTCCTTGCCGGAACTGAACAGTATTTCCTCTTTTTCGAAAAGAAAATCAATATTGCCGATGAAATTGCCCGCATCAAAAAGGACCTCGAATATTTTCAGGGTTTTGTCAACTCGATAGGCAAAAAACTCGAAAACGAGAAATTTGTACAAAATGCCAAACCCGAAGTGGTTGAAGCTGAACGCAAAAAAATGGCAGATGGTCATTCTAAAATTCAGCTATTGCAAGAGGAATTGGAGAAATTGGAATCGGCATAGGGTAGAAATTTGAAGTATCAAGAAACGAAGTTCCGCGAAGCGCATCAGGATTTTTTACGAAATCAGAATTGGAGTTTTGAAAGATTTACTTTGTGGCCCTCTGTGTATGCCTTTGTGTACTTTGTGGTAAAATTTTAGCCAGAGTTGGTACTTTCCTCTAATATGGAAGTTTCACTTAAAGTCGCAAAGACGAACCTAATCCTTCAATACTTAGAGTCGCAAAGAGACAACTCATTAGTTAAGACATTGAAATAACTTATTGAATTGTAATTGAAAAAGCTAAAAGTTTCTTTGTTTCGAAAAAGATTCGGAGAAGAGCAACATTCATAGCACCAAAGGTGGGGGGATTGGGTCAATCGCAACAATTTATTTCAAAAATCTATCAGGGATAAAAGAAAAAATTAAAGGATTTCGACCTACCCCGATAGCTGGTCCTACTTACTTCTTGTAGATTTTCCTGCAAATAAATAAAGGTATGAATTTTGTGTAAGCATGTTTCTTTGATACTATACAATCTCTATAAATAATACCCTATGAGACTTTTTATTAGCGCTGTTTTTCTTTTTTGCTGTCAGAATTGTTTTGGGCAGTTTATTAGTCCTGTTAAATGGTGGGATTCGTATGAAGGTAAATATTTAGACTTAGGTAAATTAAAAGGGAAGTTTAGCAGCATAGAAATAAAGGGATATACTGCCACTGATTATTTTGGGGAGCTAAAACTTCAAGCATTAAATTTTGTCATGACTTTCCAATATGACATGAATAACCAAATAATTAAAGTTGATGGGTCAGAAGATGGTAAAAAAATCTCAGACAACATCAGCTACATAATAAATCCGTTGGTTTTCGAAATGAATCTTATTGGTTTTGAAGGTGAGCAAAAAATAAATGTGAAAAATTTATGGCGCTACGATAGTAATGGAAATATTATAGAATTTACGCGTTTCGAAAACGATTCAATAAAGTGGAAAGAGTTTGCGAAATACAATGAAAAAAATAAACTTTTAGAGTTTAAGGAATATAAAAGTTCAGGAAAAATACTCTACCAAAGAAATTATAAATATGACCAATATGGAAATGAGGTTGAATATGTTTTTAGGTCTGAAGACTCTTACAGTATAACAAATAAAATTTATAATACAAACAATCAAATTATTGAAAAAAAGGTGTTTAGTGATTTAACCAATAGTATAAGTATTGATAGGTACAAATACAATGTTGAAGCTAAGCTGATCGAAGAGAATCATATATTCAATGGATCCCCCTTAAGTAAAGTTAAAATCACATATAATTCTAAAGGTAAAAAAGCCAGCATAACAAAATACGATTGGAATAATAATATTTCAGAAACAGAAACTTTTGTTTACAATTCAGATGGTGCTTTGATTGAACAAGTTTTTAATAATGAACATAAAAAAATTTATAAAAGCTACGAATATGACCACATAGGCAATTGGATAAAGAAAACTGAATATTCTGTTAGTCCACCAACGGCTCTGCCTAGCCAATATACTATCACAGAAAGGAAAATTAATTACCGCTAGCTAACACTGCTATTTCACGCAGCATCGCATAGAAGCAGCGAGTAACCTCGTCATTTGAACGAAAGAAGTTAGAAAATTGAAGGTTAACCCTGTGGTTCTCAATATAACCCGATAGCTGGTCCTACTTACTTCTTGTAGATTTTCCTGCAAATAGATAAAGGTATGAATTTTGTGTAAGCAGTTTTTTTGTAACAATACTTTCTCTATAAATAATACCCTATGAGACTTTTTATTAGCGCTGTTTTTCTTTTTTGCTGTCAGAATTGTTTTGGACAGACAAGCACTAAATCTATATTGATACATCCTGGACCTTTTTTTGAATTTGAAGACATTCAAGGCAAACTAAAATCGGTCGAAATAATACGTTACATAGCTGTTAAGGAGTTTGGTGAATATAAAAAAACAGCATCCAATGAAATTGAATATAAATTATTTTATGACGACAATAATAAAATCATTAAGGTAATATCTAAATTAAACAAGGTTCAACCTACTGATACAATATCGTATAGCTATTCTATAAGCTATAAAGAGGATTCTACAACTTTACAAAAAACATATTCCGGAACGGCATTACTTTGGGAAAATATAAACAGGAAATATTTTTGGCAATTTGACCAAAAAGGTAATATCACAGAATATACCTGTTATGAAAATGATAGTCTTTTGGAAAAAGAGTTGGCAACATATAATGACCAAAATAAACTTGAAGAATTTAAGTGTTACGATAGTTTAGGAAATCTACAATATAAAACCAACTATCGCTATGATAAAAACGGAAATGAAATAGAACAAATATTCAATGGCAAAAAATCATACGAAAAGAATACTAATATTTATAACTCAAATAATCAGCTAGTTGAAAAAAAAGTGTTCAATGAATTTGATGAAATGGAGCATAATTACACTTATAGGTACGACACTAGCGGAGGACAGATTGAAGAAAATTGCCTCTTTAAAGGAAAAACAAAATATAAGAAAATAATCTCTTATGATCCCAAGGGAAAAAAGATTGAATCTACAGAATACGACCGAGAATCCAATGTTTTTTGTAAAGAGACCTTTGCTTATAGTAAAGAAGGCGCTCTGATAGAACACCTGGCTACCTGGAATAAATATTATGATGGTAAGCCTTTAAAACTAATTGAATATTACGAATATGACATCAGAGGAAATTGGATTAAGAAAATAGTAACAACGGTCCATTCTATAACTGCCTTGCCTACCAAATATAGTATCATTGAAAGGAAAATCACTTATAGTTAGGCTTTAATGCACTTATCAATTTAAAATGGCAAATTTATACATTATCGCTGGTTGTAACGGTGCTGGTAAAACTACTGCATCCTTTACTGTCTTGCCTGAGGTGCTGAATTGTAAAGAATTTGTCAATGCAGATGAAATAGCAAGAGGTTTATCTCCCTTTCAGCCCGAAACCGTTGCTATACAGGCCGGGCGGTTGATGTTGAAACGGATTGAAGATCTGATGGAAGAAAAGGCTGATTTTGCATTTGAAACTACCCTGGCCTCACGGTCCTATGTTAAAACAATTCAACGTGCAAAGGAACTAGGTTATACCGTTACTTTGTTGTTTTTTTGGTTGCCTTCAACGGAGATGGCTAAAAAACGTGTAAAGGAAAGAGTATTGAGAGGAGGTCATAATATTCCCGAAGATACCATTGTAAGTCGTTATTACGCCGGAAAAAAAATCTGTTCGAATTGTATATGTCAAACGCTAATTATTGGGTAATATATGATAGTTCTGATACAAATTACGAGAAAATTGCCGAAGGTTTTAATTTAGGGGAAACAGCAATTATTAACCATTCTAAGTTTGATAAAATAAAATATGAATAAAGAAGATTTTAGAAACTTATCCGACAAAATCAGAGAGGGCTGCCAACGTGCCTTCGAAAAACTACTAGCTGAAGAAAAACTCCGAGATGGAGAATTAATATTTGCCGATGAGGAGGGTAATCCCGTTGTTGTAAGGGCAAGAGAATTTGAGGCCTATCAGCGAAAAAGGGCGGCAGGAAAGAAAAAGTTAGATTAAAAGTTGCATTTAAATTTATTGATGCTTGCCAATTTAAGGTTCAGGATTTTCTTAACTTTGGGCGCTTAAACTATAAAAAATATGAAAATAGGCGTACTCGGAGCCGGCTCAATGGGAAGCGGCATTGCACAGGTAGCAGCATCATTTGGTCACGAAGTGGTACTTTTCGACACTAATATTGCAGCAGTTGACAAAGCCTTGGACGGCATGTCGAAAACCTTGGATAAATTGGTTGAAAAGGGTAAAATGAGCGCTGATGCCAAAAATGCTCTTATTAGCCGGATTCAGCGTAGCGATAAGATGGAAGACTATGTCGGCTGCGGACTCATCATTGAAGCCATTATTGAAAACCTGGAGATTAAAAAGTCAGTTTTTTCGAAGCTCGAAAGTATTGTAGGCGATGATTGTATTTTGGCATCGAATACATCTTCGCTTTCGATTGCATCGATTGCTGCGGCCTGTAAAAAGTCTGAAAGGGTTATCGGGATTCACTTTTTCAATCCGGCGCCTTTGATGAAACTGGTGGAGATTATACCGGCGGTACAGACCTCAAAAGAAACCCTGGAAAGGGCGAAAGCCATCATCGACAGCTGGCAGAAACTGACCGTACTGACCAAAGACACGCCAGGATTTATAGTCAATCGTGTGGCCCGACCATTTTATGGAGAGGCGCTGCGTATCCTGGAAGAAGGACTAGCCGATATCGCCACCATCGACTGGGCAATGACCGAATTGGGCGGCTTCCGCATGGGACCATTTACTTTAATGGATTATATCGGCAATGACATCAACTACACCGTTACCGAAACTGTGTTTAGTTCTTTTTATTATGACCCACGTTACAAACCCGCATTCACACAAAAAAGACTGGCCGAAGCAGGATATCTTGGTCGTAAATCTGGTCGCGGTCATTATAACTATGCCGAAGGCGCCCTACAGCCCCTGCCAAATAAGGACGAAAACCTGGGTCGAATGATTTTTGACCGTATTTTGGTCATGCTCATCAATGAAGCTGCAGATGCGCTTTTCTGGCAAATTGCCAGTCGCGATGATATTGATACGGCCATGATGAACGGCACTAACTATCCAAAAGGATTGCTTAAATGGGCAGACGAAATTGGCATTTCAGCATGCGTACAGCGCATGGATGAACTCTATGAAAATTATAGAGAAGATCGTTACAGATGTTCGCCATTACTAAGAAAAATGGCAAATGAGGGGAAATCCTTTTTTTGATTTGATTCTAACCTACATTTTTTTGTAGTCCCCTTTTCAACTCTAATACAGTAATCTCGGGTAAAATTCCAACCCGACCCGGAAATCCCAAAAATCCAAAACCGCGGTTTACATAAAGATATTTTTTATCCTGATTGTATAAACCGGCCCATTGAGGATAAATCCAACTGGAAGGGCTCCATTTGATACCCGGAATTTCAACACCCATTTGCATGCCATGTGTATGACCACTGAGCGTGAGGTGAATTTGCTTATCGAAGCCCAAAATTTTATGGGTCCAATGGCTTGGGTCGTGCGACATGAGAATTCTAAATTCATCGGCTGCTGTTCCGGCAAAAGTTTTGTCCAAATCACCCTCTTTCGGGAATCGGCCCTTGCCCCAGTTTTCAACGCCTGCAAGACGAATGTTTTGTCCATTTTTTTCAAGCAGCAGCGATTCATTGTTCAGTAATTTGAATCCCATTGCAGCATGGTTTTTGAAGAGCCGCTGCATATTGGCAGCTTCGGCTGCTTCTGATTTCCAGGGTACATAATGTGCATAATCGTGATTGCCCAAAACGGAAAATTTGCCCATGGGAGCATTCAGTTTTTCGAACAGGTGAATATAGGGTTCAATCTCTTCGGCGCGGTTGTTGACGAGGTCGCCTGTAAATAATATAATATCGGGGTTTTGTGCCTGTACCAGTTCGGTTCCCCTTTGCACTGCCGAAACAGAGTCGAAACTCCCAGCGTGTACGTCTGAAATCTGCACAATGCGCAAGCCGTCGAAGGCTTCGGGCAGATCTGGAAAATCAATTCGTACCTTGTGAACGGTGAAGGCGTATTTTCCGCGGGTTACACCGTACAGAAAGGAGAAAAATGGCAGCGAGGCCAAAGCAATTCCAAGCTGAGCAACAAAACGTCTGCGCGATTCCCAGGCAAAGGGTTCCCTTTGCTTATCGGCCAATGTCATCAAATTTTCACCGCTGTAGCGAAAAATTCTGTACACATCTTCAATGAGCATAATGCTGCCGTATACTCCCTTTGTGATAAGCAAGGTAAAAAATATACCAATAAAAAAATTACTCAACCAGCGGTAATCGGCAAGATACTGTTGCAGGGGCAAGGCTATCATCATCCAGATCAAGGGCAAAAGGGTGGCTAGCCAATAGGCCCATTTCAAACTTTTGGGCATGCCATTTCTGAAAAGACTTTTGAGGCCATTAAAGATATAAAAATCCAGCGCCAGAAGCATTCCCAAAAAAATTAAAAAAGATATTAAGCGTCCCATTTTAGTCTGTTTAGCCAATAATTGGCTGATGCTGAATCAATGTTGCCTTGCTTGTTCCACTGTATAAAATCAACTGACAGGTTTCTGTAAATTCCAGGCTGTAATTTTCAAACCATTTATCTGTGTCAAATGAAAACTTTAGTCCGACAATGCGTTTTGCTTTATTGCCATATTCTAATTGCGTAATCAACTCAGACAGCGATTTTTTTTCAATTTCGAGATTATATAATGGTCTTGGTCTAACTTTGTAATATAAATAATAATCCAGCGCGATAAATTGTTTTAGAATTTCGTCATCCGGATAATTTTTATCGGCGAACTCGAGCAAAACATCATAAATATCTGTCAGATTGTATTTGTGGTAATCCAGCTTTTGACCGAAGAAAACGCCCAAACCTAAAAGAAAATCAAAAACACTGTAGTTTTGAGTAACGTAGCGAAGGGTCTGTATGGCTCTTTTTTTATTCCAGTAAACCTCGAGCGCATGTTCCAGTTTTACAATTTCTGCCAGTTCTTTTTGCGAGAGATATTTACTCTCGATTAACTGATAAGGAGGCTCGGGGTCGAAAACAAACCCGTGCTGTTCCTTATCACGCATGGGCGTTCCTTTCAGAAATTTTAGAAATCCCAGCTGAAGCTCTGGCGGATAGAGTTTAAAAACTTCTTCGATGCTGAATTTGATATCATCCCAATAATCGAAAGGCAGCCCCACAATCAAATCGAGGTGCATTTCTATAATATCGTCCAATTGTTTTACAACGGCAGCAGTTTTGTAAAAATTCTGTTTGCGCTGCACTTCGAGATTTGCCTTCTGGTTGACAGTCTGAATGCCGATTTCGAAACGGAACAGGCCCTTTGGAACCTTTTCCTTCACAAATGTAACAATATCGGGATGAATGATATCGGCCGTAATTTCGAACTGGAAAACATTTCCGGGGCGATAATTATCGAGTATGAACTGAAAAATTTCGAGGGTAAAAGTCTTTTTGATATTGAAGGTACGGTCGAGAAATTTTATTACTTTCCCATGCTGCATCATGTAGAGCAGGGTCTCCTTGATGGTATCCATGGGCAGATAGCGCACCTTATTATCGAGACTCGCCAAACAGAATTCGCATTTATAAGGGCAACCCCGCGAGGTTTCGATGTAGAGAACCTTGTTTTTAATTTCCTCAGGTTCGTCGAAACTATAAGGCATCAGTCCCTGATAATTGTTAAGGTCGAAATTTTTGCTGTCGCTATTGTAAAGGAAAGCCCCACCCTCCTTTCTCACGAGCGAGGGTACCATCTCCAGATTATCGGGATAGTTGACCAAGAACTCCCGGAAAGGAATTTCGCCCTCGCCTGTGATGATGAAATCGACTTCGGACAACACAATAATATCCTCCCATTCGTAACTAACTTCGGGACCGCCAAGCATGATTTTAGCATTTGGATTCAATGCTTTAATTCTTCGGCAGACTTCCAGCGTTTGTTTGATGTTCCAGATATAACAGCTGAAGGCCAACAGATCGAAATCGGCACAAAAAGCAGCAACTTCATCGGGATTTTCCTTGATGCTGAATTCTTTCCATTCCAATCCCTCATACTCCTTGTTCAGGTCGTACAGAAGTCTGATGGCCAAATTGGTATGAATATACTTGGCATTGAGTGTTGTAAGCAGTGTACGCATCATCTGATCAATTCAACTTTTAACATGCTGTCACCAATTTCGAGTTTGTGCACTACATTCATGCCCTCTATCACCTGAGCAAAAATGGTATAATTTCCATCGAGATGGATTGTTGGAGCATGGGTAATAAAAAACTGTGCACTTTCGGTATCCTTTCCGGCCGATGCCATGCCCACTCTGC
>JBIPOO010000127.1:0-10538 GCA_044379045.1 Saprospira sp. | reverse complement strand
AATATTCTTAATTTTGTTTTCTCTTTTGTTAAGGTGTAGCACTACCTGCCTTGTTTGCATTGTGTATAACGTTTTGCAGCTACAAGAAGTTGGCGATTTCGGAGACGAAAACTGTCTGCCACCACTGAACTTGATACGAAGCACAAAGCTTCAGTTAACCACTGAACCGCCAATTTCTTGTAGGTGCTGTTAAGGGCTGGCTTATTCCTTTATTATCTTAAATGTTTGTTTCAAATTCTCCCCAACTCGGAACAGATAAACACCATCTGAAAAATTACTCAAATTCACAGTTGTGTTTTCTGAAGCTATCTTCCCTGACATCATTAATCTCCCTGTGTTATCATAGATGTTGAAAATAGATCCCAATAATTTAGTATTTGCTTTTAAATTAATTAAATCGCTGGTTGGATTAGGGTAAGCAGAAATAACAAGATCGTCTGAACTTATATTTTGAACAGCTAAAGGGCTGCTGGACAAGGTCAAATCGTCTAAATAAAGGAGGTGGCAAATTTCGCCATAACAGCTAAAGCCGGTAGAATATGCTGAATTAGTTATGGATATAATGATGCTATCTGCAATCAAGGATGTTGGACTTAGGATAACTTGAAATGGAATATAAGTAGACGTAGAATCAAAAGTAAAAGTGCCTGTGGATATGGTATCATTCGAAATCCCATTATACCTTGTTAATATGACTTCTGCACTGCCTTGAGAAACAGGATCAATACCAGAACCGTTAATGGAACCAGTATTGTATTTGTAGTATCCTTGTAAATATTGAGGACTATAATTAATCGCACCGTGGTAGTTGATTGAATTAGAGATATAAGTATATGTATTGTGGATGATTACTGCATAATTACCAGCATGGCTATCTGATGTTTGACTTACTCCTCCAGCGTTTACATTTCCCCAATCATTTATACCAATCCAATTATTTGCAATACCGCCATAAGGGTTCGGAACAGAAAAAGTGTTAGACAAAATGGGAGAGTATAAATCAGTATAGACAGTGTCCCATACTTCAAAACCGCCATTGTTGATTTGTCCAAATGAAAAACCTGTTGTCATAAAGAGCAAAATTGTTAGGGTATTTTTCATAATTATTTTTTTTTAAAATTAAGGAAATTAATCGGCTTTCCTGTTTTGCCTTTTTTGTTGAGACAAAGGTACCCCTATTGATATGGTCAAATGTTAGGAAAAACCAACAATTACTTATGAATTTCAGCCAACTGTTTTGTCAACTCCTTTGGGGCTAGTCCAGTTTTAGATTTTATAAAATTCGAAAAAGAAGCGGGAGAATCAAAACCAAGTTGATAAGCTATTTCTTTATGCGTTCTATCTTCAAACAACAATAAACGTTTAGCCTCAAGTAAAATTCTATTGTGAATGACCTGCAGCGGACTCAATCCTGTATATTTTTTAGTTATTTCAGCCAATTTTTTCTCGGTACTTGCTAGTTTATCAATATAAAATTGAACGCCAACATTTTCTGAAAAATGAATCTCAATCAAGAGATAGAAATCAATTAATAACTTTTTTACGAAATCCTTCTCGGGATTATATTTTAAAGTATTGTTCTCGAGTATTATAGAAATAATACTTTGCAAAAGATGATAAGCAACTTGATTATTAGTATTGTTATTTTTACCAAGATGCTTACTCAAAATGTTTAGGAGTAATTGAAGTTCAACAAATAGATCTGGCCGATTTTCAAAAATTATTGCTGAGTTTTCATAAAACAAAAGCTCCCTTAACGATGATCTTAGATCAGCTGAGCTGATTCGATCTTCAGTAAATTGAACAACTGTGCCCGATGAATTATTCCTATTCATTAAATGAATTTGCTGTGGACAAATAATGTAGCAACTGAAATCAAGTCCAACATAATTTTTGAAATCAATAAGTTGATTACATCCTCCCTTTTCAATTAATATGAATTCGAAATAAGTATGCCGATGCTCTCTCTTAAAATCGTAAGGGTTAGAATGATCGAGCGATAAAATATTGATTTGCATTGAATCATTATCAAGAGAATGTAAAGGAAGTGTTCCCTTCTCCGTATTTTGCTTTGATGATTGATTCATTTCTTTCATGCACTGATTTATCGGATTGTCAATTTAGCTTGCCCTTAACATCTGTGTTTGCGAAACTTTTTCCCAACTTGCGCATATATTCCATAAGTATGTAGCACGAAATTTAAGGAAAAAAATAAATAAAAGGACTTTTTTTATCTTATTTACAAATATAATACACCACAACTAAACAAAAAAATATACGAAGGAGATTTTTTAATTTCGTTGGTAGTGATAAGCGTACTAGTCAATCGAAAAAAGCCGCCCAAAAACAAAAAAGAGGACCGAAGTCCTCTAAATATTTCTAAGAAAATTGTCGATAAGTCCATAGTTGTGCGGAGCTAAGGTTCCGTTCTCTTTTCTGAAAGACGAGATTATTGTTCGTGCTGCGCAGGCAATAAAAGGCTTGTTTTTGTGTGCTGTTTTTTTTATTTGTTACTTTTTTTGATACTTTTCGTTGATTCTGGCAAATAGTTTTCTTTTGAAACTACTTTTTTTCCAGATTTAATTTCAAGTTGTTTTCTCGCATCTCCTGCAATTTTCCCACCAGCTTTTGCTGCTTTTTTGTTTTCAATAAATCCTTGAGGATTTGTATTAACAACAATTTCTTTTGTTGAAGCTTCTCCTAGCATTGAGAATATCAATTCAAGGTCAGTCATGTGGTCTCTTAAATTTTGACTTTTAAGTCCTTTTAAACTTTTATATTCTGAGGGAGTTAAACCAAAAGTTGCTTTTGAGATTTCTGCAGTTAAAATTGAGTATTCAATTTGTTCTTTTATGCCTCTGTTTTTCCATTCATCCGTTAATTCTTCACGAATTGCAATACTTCGCATTCGTTTTTCAATCCAATCATCAGGATATCCTTTCAGTTTATAGATTTCTCTTGATCTTTGAGTAGCTAATTCTGGATTTTCAATTTCTTCAAGTCTTTCTGCGCCAACTTTTGCTAGCCATAATTTAAAAGGTTCTGCCTTTGGAGAGGGTATAGACTGAATTATTCTCAAAAGTCCTTGAGCATTAGCGCAGTTAATTTTTTGCTTTCCTCCAGCAGTTTCAACCAAAAGGGGGGTGACAATTTGTCCCCACCCTTGAGACAGCTGTTCGTCACGCTTCCTCATTTTTTTTATGTAATCTGTTGGATTTTGAGAGTCTGTCAATACTTGAATTACATCTGCAACAACAAAATACCATTTTTGGTCGCTATCATTCCAAGTAGTTCTTATTTGTTTACTTTCAAACAACTTTATGTTACTCATAATATTTCTTTCATTTTTACAAGAATAGCATTTTAAATTTTTATTTCAACATCGCTCTCGATGCCAAAAGTTTGTTGGTTTAGATTTTAGAGTTTAAATAGTCACTTTCGCCAAAAACTCATTGAAAATCTTAATACATTACAAATAACGGCGCTATTTTTTACAATTGCAACTAAATTTTAGGGGGGAGTTTAAATTTTTTTACGGAAAATACTTAGCCCCAAAAACAAAAAAGAGGACCGAAGTCCTCTAAATATTTTAAGTATTACTAGCGATAAGTAAATAGTTGTTCGGAGGGAAGGTGCCGTTTTTTCGTAAGTGAAACGAGATCATGTTTGTGCTGCGCAGGCAAAGAAAGGCAAGTATTAGCAAATGTACGATTAGCGTTGTACCCAATTTTCTATTTTTATTCCTTTGATTCTTTCAAACTCTTTAATGTTTTCAGTAACCATTATCAAGTCATTTTCGGTGGATGTACAACCAATTAACAAGTCAAAATCACTAATTATTTTTCCTTCTTTTTGAAGACGTGCTTTTTCTTTACCATAAGCCATGATAGCATCAAATATAGGCAATATGCTCAACTGACCTGCGAATTTTTCTATGAGTTTATGATTCTTCTTTGGATTATTACTTTTTTCAGCTCCAAAAACTAATTCAGCTAATGTAATTTCAGAAATTGCACAATTGTCTGTGCCTACTTCATTCAATTTTTCAATAATGTTATATTTTCCTCTTAAAAAGTGAATACAAACATTAGAGTCAAGTAAATATTTCATTATAAATCAATTGGCTTTTTTTCTACTCTTGAATTTCTGATATCATTTATTATTTCATCCGAAGTTCTTGAGTCTTCCCATGCACCATACAGGCTTTTTAAGTCCAAATGTTTCTTCTCTTTAACATCTATAGACTCTGTCAATTTTGCGATCAATCGTTTCTTAGAAATGTTATCTAGTTTGATCAAAAAACTAAGATATTTGTCGATGGTAGTATTTTTTATGGATATTCTCATAACTTTTCATTTACACAAAGATATTAAAAAAAATCAACTTTCTTTTAAGTTTTTTTTCGAGTTTCTGCAAACCGCAAATAGAAAAATCTTAATACATTACAAATAACGGCGCTATTTTTTACAATTGCAACTAAATTTTAGGGGGGAGTTTAAATTTTTTTACGGAAAATTCTTAGCCCCAAAAACAAAAAAGAGGACCGAAGTCCTCTGTATATCTTTCTGAATTATTGTCTATAACTCCATAATAGGTTGTGCGGAAGAAAGCTTTTGTTCAACAGGAGCTTCATTGTTTGTGCTACGCACGCAACGAATCTCTAGCTGTTAGCTGCTGGTGTTTGGTCTTCTGTTATTGATTACTTTATTCCTTTTCTTAGGTTTTTTAATTCCTCAAATGTTATTTCATCAAGTTCAATTCCTGCTTTACTATAAGCAGTTTCAATGTCAATAAAAACATCATCTCTTTGATGTCTTGATATTTTTTTATTTTCTTGAGGAGTAACAAAGTTAAATTTTGCATACTTCTCTTCATAAAGCGTTTGTAAGCTGGTTTCTTTATTGGCTATCTTTTCTTTTTCCTTAAGTAATTCTTTGGCTGCAATCTTTCTTGGAAACTGATGTTCCTTTGTCATTTTTGCTTTCTTATTATTTTCTAATGCTTCTCTCGCACCTTTAGATATTTTGCCAGTCCAATACTTTTCGTTATGTGGTAAATACCAAATAGCTGCACCTAAAATTGTTTCAATAAGTTTTTTTTGGTCATCAGTGGTTTCTTCTGCCCAATAAGTATCAGAAATTGAAATTACCACCTTCTCTAAAACCTCACATCTTTCCTTTAATTTATTATTTGCTTTTTTAGTCTTAGCCATTATATGCTATTTGTTAGATTTATTTCAAAGTTGTTTCTGTTTAGTTTTCCTGCAAGTTTACCACACGTCTGCTCGTCTATCGTCAAGTCACCAAAGTCAAATTCTTTATGATGATTAGGGCAGAGAACAATAAGGTTTCCTAAAATACTTTGTCCGTTTTGTGATACGGGTTTTATGTGTGCAACCTCAATATAAAAACCACCATTTTTTTTTATTATCTGTTGTCCACAATTTGGAAATTGGCATTTAAAGTCAGTCGCTTTTTTTAATGCGTTAACAATTTTAGTGTCCTTGCGAATTGTCGTAGAAACAAGTTTTTCAACTCTCTCTGGCGAAACATTCTTCATTTTTTCGTTTAGGTCGGCAAGTATTTCTGTTATTGATTTTTTGTCGTCCGAAACATTGTCGTCAAGTGTGTTAGTGTCTTCAGTTGGTTGCCTGTTAAACCAAGTTGTTGAAATTTCATTGTCAACCCTTAACCAACCAAGTTGCGGAAAACGAAAACCGAGAGGCTTTTCAAGGTCAAGTTTCTCTAACACTTTTACCTTATAGCCAACAAAATACCCACTGTCAGATCTGCTATCATAATAATTTAAACCCAAGCTGTTTGGGTATCGATCAAATATTTGTTGTTTGTCGGAGTAGGGGAAACGGACAACCTTTACAACTTCCGTTTTCCAAACTAATTTTTGCGCTGTAGTGTCGAACCAGTAAAGTGTGTCGCCAACAAGTAACTCGTAGTATGGGAAGTTTCTGTTGCTCCACATATTAAACCAGTCGAAATTTTCCATTTCGGTCTCGTCGGTGGGCAATTCAAATCCTTTACTTGTTATATATTACATATCGTCTTTCTGTCGTTGTTTTGTCGTCATTTACACTTGCAGCTAACGTTTGGCAGCTACAAGAAGTTGGCGATTTCGGAGACGAAAACTGTCTGCCATTACTGAACTTGATACGAAGCACAAAACTTCATTTAACCACTGAACACCCAATTTCTTGTAGGTGCTGTTGTATGCCGTTTTTCCTTCTACACTGTCCATATTTTCTTTATTTGCTCAAATAAGTATTTGCTTCTTTTTGTGATTTCTTCTTCATCCCAAAGTTGTTTGTCTTGAATGTAGGTATTAAGCAAAACTGTAGATTGTTGTCCTATTTCTTGTTTTTTAACGTCAAATGAAGAATTACTTACACTTGGGTTTAATGATGATGTTAGAATAGTCAAATTACCGATAGAGTGTAGCATTCTATTTCGGTTCTCAATTCTGTGATATTTGCCTTCCTTGTCTTCTTCTGTCATTACAGCGTGCATAGAAATTTTAAAATCTTCTTCGCTTATTAATTCTCCGTCAAGAGGCCAATACTCATACCAAGTTTGTGGAAGAATGTGTTCGATAGTCAGACCATTATTCAAAAACTTCACTTTTTCTTGTTTGCTTCCCCTAATTGCTTGCTCAACTTCTAACAAGATGTTGGAAATGCTTTTTGTCTTGTTCTTTTCTTCACGATATAGAGGACGTTCAAGTAGCTTTTCTTGTAAAATATTGTCTGATGGCCAAAGATTAGTTTCCGATGTTTTAGATTTCAACAATTCTTTAAATGCTTCAGCATCCTTGTTTTTTGTCAGGAATTTCAAATACTCTAAAAATACATTATTGTAATTCTTCGTGGTTAGACCACATAAAAACCTTCTCGTGATGTATGAATCAAGGTATTCATAGATTTTATTCTTATTCTCAAAACTGATTTCAGAATCACCTTCAATATAAAGAATAAGAGGATAAACTGTCGAAATGCCCATTTCAATGAGCCTTGATGCTAACCTATCAAACTTACCTTCTCCTTCGGGCTTAACAAGTCTCTTAAAGATTTTGCTATACTTGCTAAGTTCTTCAAGTTCTTTTTCTACCGACTCAAAACTTGAATGGTTGATTACAAATAGTTTGTAATAATAAAATACTTGGTCATATCTTATTTCTGTTTGAAGCTTTAATGTCAAATAGTCGATTACAAAAAATTGTAAATTACTTTCATAATATCTACCACGACTTGTTTTATCGTGCCATTTAAATTTAGATTCTGGGTCGTCAAATTCATCCCAATGCTTTTCGTAAATCTTATCAAGATTTTCTTGATTACTATTAGCCCGCATAAAGATGTAATTTCTTATGAGGTCTGTTTCTGTAAGCGAAGCACCACGACCGTTCATAGTCTCAAAAATCATTTGTGGGTCGTCATTTTGGGTTAAACCAATTTCTACAAATTGAAAATCTCTCTTTAAGACCAACAAAAATTGGGTTATAAGCTCGGTTAAATCTTCTTCAGTATTAGAAATGAAATTATTTAACTGGTCATAAAAAAACAGATATGCTCCAAGCATCTTGTTTCTTGCCTTTGCAACCTGTCTATATGTTTTATGTCCTATTCCGTATTCTGTCAAAACAGGAGCAACAAGTAATTCATCAACTTTATCGTATGTGTTGCCAATAATGGTATTAAATACTTCTTTGTTAAATTTTGTCGGCTCAAGTTTGAATTTTTGAAGTTCGTAGTCTTTATCGCCAAATGACTTTTCGTTAAAGAGAAATTTATCTAATTCCTTTATCAAACTTTCGTCACCAAGATGTTTTCTGCAAACTTCTCTAAATGCTGCAATGAAAAGCTGGAATGTTGTTAGGCGTTGCTGTCCGTCAATTACACTGTAAGTAGATAATGTGCTTGTTGTTGTATTCTCGTGAAAAAGAACAATAGAACCTGTATAGTGAGGATGAATTTTATGCTTGTTAAGTCTTTCGTGATATTTGTTTAAAAAATCGTCCCAAAGTGGCATTAATTGGTCTTGTTCATTCCACACATAATGTCTTTGAAATACTGGAATTCTAAATCTTATTTGTTTGTTGAAGAGTTCTTCTAAAATTGGTTTTCCTAAATTCATATTCGCTTTTTTTACTCGGTTTGCTTTTGATGGTTCGGTTTTTTAAAATGGCATACAACAGCTGTGTTTGCGAAACTTTTTCTCAACTTGCGCATTTATTCCATATCTATGCAGCAAAAAATTCAATGAGTAAACAAACAATCAACGCTTAAAATTATTCACAAATATAGTGTATTACATCTATAAATAAAATTATCTTACGAAAATTTTATCTTGACCATTCTAACAGCATAGATAGGAGAGAACCAGTCAATCAAAATACCCCCAAAACAAAAAAGAGGACTTTCGCCCTCTTTCTTATTCTAAATTTTATTCAAGTATCTCAACCTTTCAAAAATTCCTCAAAACTTTGAATATTAGGTTGTTTTACACTGGTATTTTTCTCAAAAGATTTATCGAGGGCTTTTTTGAAATCTTTATTCAATTTCTCAAATTCCAACTTTGCCTTGTTCAAATCATTTTTCAGGGAACTAATGTTCTCGAGTTGTGTGCTAGATGGAGCGCCATAATAAGTGTTGATTGTGCCATAAATGTCATTGAATTTTTCCTTCAACTGAGGTTCGGCAGCGCCTACATAATTATCACCAGAGGTCACAACCAGTTTATTTCTAAGCGAGTCTAACTTTTGGTTAAATTGAAGCAATTGTTTGTTCTGATTATTTTCTGCTTTGAGCAGTTCCTCCAGCTTTTCATCCGTTTGGTCAATTTTATGGACCAGGTAAGCAAGGTCTTGAATCTGATTGAACAATTCAGCTACAGTATTTTGCTGTTTTGTCCTTTCTTCGAGGCTGAAACTTGAATTGGGATCGTATTTTACCTCAATTTCCTTTTCAAAAACCTCATTGCCTTTGTTGATTTTTACCTTGTATTTTCCGGCTTTCACAGTAGGAGCGGAGGCAAGCGAAAATCCTTTACCCTTTGCTACCTTTGGCGCCATCGCATTGAAACCCCATTCAATGGTATTGATACCTTTCAATTTGCCAGCTTCCAGTTTGGTAACGCTGCTTCCATCAAGGTTTACAATCTCGGCAGTCATTTTGCCAAAGGTATGTCTTTTGGGCAGGAAATAGCTGATTTTGGCGTTATTGCCTGGGTTATCACCTACAAACTGATTGGATAATGCCGTTCCGCCAAAATTACTTTTCTCGCTGATGATAAAAGGTTTAGTATCTAAGAAACTAAGGTTTGCCTTCAACAAAGATTCCGTAATATTTCTAAGTGGACTGATGTCATCCAAAATGATAATTCCTCTACCATGCGTTGCGGCAACGAGGGCATTTTTTTCGGAATGCAGTTCGAGGTAATGAACAGCCACTTTCGGGAAATTATTGCTAAATGCTGACCAGCTTTTTCCGCCATTCAAACTGATGTACAAGCCATCTTCTGCACCGAGGAACAAGAGGTTTTGATTTTTGTAATCTTCCTGAATGTTTCTCACAAAGGAACCAATTTCGGCAGTGGCAATCGAGGTCCAGCTTTTGCCAAAATCAATCGTTTTGTAAACATAAGGACGATAATCGTTCGAGTTATGCCCATCGAAAACTGCATAAGCAATTTCTTTTCCGTGCACAGATGCCTCGATATGATAACACCAGGTATTTTTTGGAAGTCCTGGGAAATTTCCGGCAAGATTGGTCCAGCTTTTTCCGCCATCCTGAGTCAGTTGCACATTTCCGTCATCGGTTCCAACCCAGATAACCTGATCTGTCAGTGGAGATTCGGCAATAGTGAATATTGTACAATGATTCTCTGCACCCGAATTATCAACCGAAAGACCACCCGATGCTTCCTGATTCTGTTTGGCTTTGTCATTTGTGGTCAAATCGGGAGAAATCTTTTTCCAGCTATCGCCTCTGTCATTCGAAATATGTACGAATTGACTTCCGGCATAAAGCCTGTCGGGATTGTGTTTACTTGTCGTAATAGGTGTATTCCAATTGAAACGGAATTTGGGGTCACCCTCTACAGGATAGGGCTTTATGACCTTAATTTGTTGTTTTTTAACATCAAAACGCCAGATATTTTCAGCACCCTGCATCTCGGAATAAACGATATGTGGTTCGGTAGGATGCGGATAAACCCTGAATCCATCGCCCTGACCAACCAATTCCCAGTCGCGGGCTTCAACACCACCCGGACTAGCAGAAGGGCCAAACCAGGAATTATTGTCCTGTAAACCGCCATAAACATAGTATGGGTCGCGGTTATCGACACTTACATGATAAAATTGGCTCAGTGGCAAATCTTCCACCATTTCGAGGCTCGAACCAGCATTGAGCGAGCGATACAAACCACCATCGGTAGCTACAAAAATCTTATTGGAATTTGCAGGGTCGAAGGCTATATCGTGAATATCTGAATGCATTGAACCCAGATTTTTAAAGGTTTTTCCAC
>JBIPOO010000016.1:0-32029 GCA_044379045.1 Saprospira sp. | reverse complement strand
CGACCTACCCGAAATATTTTGGATTGCAAAATCTGACCTTGAGTCAAATAACAACGTTTATTTATACGGAGGAGCGGGTACAGGAAAAACATACATTTCTAACGAATTAGCAAAAGCGCTTAATTGCACCTTAATTACGATTAACTGTAACCAATATACTTCACCTCTTGAAATTATTGGTGGTCAAACAATTGACGGTTATCAAGAAGGTAAATTAATTACTGCATGGGCAAACCTTACAAAATCAATTGAAAATGGTGTTGCCGAGGGTATGAGAGAAGGAACTACAGGATGCCTACTTTTGTTAGATGAGTTGCCAAAAATTGACCCTAACACAGCAGGTCTTTTGAATGATGCCTTAGCCAAAATCAAAGACACGGGCTCAAAATCAACTATTCAAAATGCCCGTGGAAACAGCTTTGAGAAAAAGCGTTTTTACTGTATTGCAACAGGTAACAGTAAATTGAATGAAGAATCTGCTGACTACGTAGCAAACTTCCGTCAAGACCTTTCCTTGCAAGACCGTTTTGCAGGTTCAACATACCAAGTGTTTGTTGACTTAAACGTGGAAAAACGTTTAATGACAGGTTTCTTGTTCATTTTCAATTACATGAACACTTTAAGAAACTTAATTCAAAGCGACGAAGGTGTTCGAAGACAATTAGGTTCAAAAGCGTTTGTTTCCATTCGTATCATGGAGTCTTTACGAGACACTTGGGGATATTGGTATAAAAACCATGACAAAGGAGAAGTTAAGTCGCTTGAACAAGGTATTGTTAGCTTCTTTAATTTGTTTACTCAAACACAAAAAGAGTGGTTGATGCAAGAAAGCCGTTACAAAGACTTTGTTAAAGTAATTAAGTCAAAAGAAACCGAGCCTTTTGGAACTGATTCCAAGTCAGACATTGAAACAGCAAATGATTTTGTTGCCGAATACAACCGTCTTAAAGAGTTGAGAAGACAAGGTAATTAAGAAACAAAATGGCAAGAATAAATAATTTCAACAGCAAAGAGTCATTCACTTTTTACAAAAGTTTCGATGACTACATGGCTTTTGTTGACAAGACCTTTGCCAAAGTACCAAGAAACTACGACTCATTCAAAGGTGTAATGAGCGGGTGGACTGACCCTGATAAAGATTTTGTAGGTAGTGATAACGTTGCTGAATTGAACGGCAAATTAAAAGATTTCATTGACCCTCAATCTTTAGACGTTGCTATTAAACAGATTTCCAACCTTTTTTCTTTGATAAATTTAGGCGGGGCTTTTGCTAAAGATAGGATGGTAGCCACAGACTTACCAATTGGAGTATTTGATTTTTCACTTGCTTCAAAAGGATTGTATCGGGCTCAAGAATACTTTTGTGAGGGATTAAATAAAGTCATTGCCCCCGATTTAGTTAGAAAACTTCCTACAGGTGAAAATACCTTTATTTACACCGACTACAAAGACGGAATTCCAACAACTTACAATGTAATTCAACAGCAAGAAGGAACTCATGAAATAAACCTAAAAAATGGTTTTATTTCCGAACTTCTGAAAAAGGGAATTACTGAATCCGAAGCGATAATCCAAGCAACAGAAAAATTTCCACGTGCTAAATTAATTTTTAGAACAACCACCAAAAAGGTTAATTTAATTCGCAAGAGTAAAACCTTAAAAGAGAATCAAGAAGGAAACGAAAGATATGTTGACTTATTCATTGCTATTGGAGGTCTTTGGAATCAAACACCAAGAAGTTTGATGTACAAAACAATGCCGTGTTTATTGGTGGCTTATTTCATGGATAAAGCAGGTATTAAAACAAGAATTTTAGGTTTAGATTCAGGTAGTGAAATGCAATTCAATGACACAACCAAAAGAGACCGAAAAAGATTTGTAAATAGTTTTGTAATCAAAAACTATGAGGACGGTTTTGACTTTAATGAAATAGCGATTTTAACAGCAGACTCAAGGGTTTTTAGATGGAAATTGTTTAAAGCTATTATGTCTCAATTTTATGACAAATTTAATCATGATATAGGCTCAGGATTAGGAAGTAATATCATTGGACAAGCATTTTTAGACACCTTTGAAAGGTACAAAACATTCTATATTGAAAAACAAAAAACCGAAGCGGGAGTAAAAAATCAAAATTCCCGATTGATGTTTGCTTCAGAAGTTACGCCTGACCCTAAATGGGACGACGACCAAATGATGGAAATGGTTGAGGAAGAATTTTTTAGAATTGTTGACGCTATTGATATTGAGTTTAACGGTGCTAAAACTGCATTACCAAGAATCAAAGAGAGAGAAGTTACACGTGGTATGGATTTGTCCAATTTGAGACAGAGATTAGTGGGAACGGTTAATTTAGCTACTTCCTACGATGAATCAGATAGCCCGTATTCAGCTTCAGACAAAACAATTGCCGAAAGATTAGCCAAGCGCCAAAAGTTGACGCAAGACGTAAATACAGTTATTCAAACTATTTAGTATGTCAAAAATTAAAATAACCCCACAACAGCTTTCAGCTTTGAAGGCTCTTGTTAAAGATAAAAAAGAGTGGCTTCAATCCAATTCAAATTATAAATTGGATTTTGTAAAATTTATGTTTCACCCCGAAACACCTAATTTTATTGTTTTGAAAATGCGTGTTCATGGTATTTCAGCAGGAATGCCATTTGACGAAATTACCTACGATTTTATCAATGAAAATGGCGAAAAAGAGCCTTACCGAAACAAATTTCTTTCAATACCTTCTTGGTTTCAATATACGTCAGAAATGAGAGAAATCAACATTATAAATGGCGAAGCTATTTTAGTCAATTAAAATTTTTAAAATGGAAGAATTTAAAAAAGGAGGAAGGTTAAGTCCATTAAAGGTTAAAGAATTTATACCTGCGGGAACGTTAGGTATAGGTGTTGATGAAAATGTTTGGATTAGAAAAGCTCGAACCGACGGAAAAACATATTGGGCTGAGTTTTTGGAAACTTGGAATTATTCAAAAATCATCCCTGATTATTATGATTTAAACAACGAGATAAGGTTTGAATCAAGACCAAAAGTAGAAGAAAAATACGGTTATCAAATAATTTATAACTATTCTAAGGGTTTTAAATTAATCATTTTTGACGCAGATACTCTATTGGATATAGAAGTATTTACGACAGAAAACCCACAAAAATTTAGGGAAATATGTATTAATGTTCGAGACAGCAAAACTTTTGAAATTACTGATGCTTCTTTACGTTACGAATTTACAGAAATTGTAGGAAAATTAACTTTGGCTTTTGATAAAGGTGAATTAAGAAGAGACTTTACTGAAGCGCCTACAGACACACCTCCTGTGCCTGAAACCCCTGAAACAGAAATTCCTAAATCTAAATTTGAAATAGGCGATTATGTAAAAGTAGTCAATGATTTACAGCAAATTATGAGGGCTTATGATAAACAAAAAGAATACGAATTTTATGAGCCAAACGACACAAAAGATGTCCAAAATGGCACAGAAGGTTACGTTACAGCAGTCTATTATGAACCCGAATTTAAAGAAAACAGAATTGTCGTTAAAAAATATGATAATAACGGTTTTATTTTACACGAATTTATAATTGCAGAAAAGGGATTAGAATTGGTTTCCAAAGCATTAAAATTAGGCGACACTGTTTATGTTAAAGACACAACATATTTGTATCCAACTTCACCCGATGGGAAAAGAAGACTTGGCTTTTCCGACCCAAATTCTATCTCAAGAGCCTCAGAAGTTAGTTACACAACAGGTAAAATATTTGTAGTTGGTCAAGACAGGGATTTAATGCCTATTTACGGTGTTAATATTTCGTGGTATGACTCAGACGAGCCTCAACAAATATTAATTGGTGCGCAAGGTTTAGAATTAGTCAAAGAGTCAAAGGGTCAGTCTTTAGGAGCGGTCAAAATAAAGGTAAACAATGCTGAAGAAAATAAAATTCTTCAAGAATATTTATTTCGATTAGGCTATTATTGGTTGGGCTCTAAACGTGATGTTGTTGAAGAATTTAACGAATACCCTGTGTACATAGAAACACAAGATTTTGATTCACCAAGTGCTATTTTTTCAATGACAAAAAAACAGTTTGATAGGTCTGAAAAAATGGAGGTAAGCGTAGAATTTATAGTAGGTAAAAAAACAGTGTCTACCTGCAACGTTGATGTTTCAAAAATTAACAGTCCTGCTGTAGGTTCTTTTTACGCCAATAACAAGGAGCGTATTGAGAAATTAAATTCCGAGTTTTCGTGTAAAATTCTTGAGGCTTTAGTATATTTGTCTGACTATGAGAATTGTGGAGGTGGCATTGAGTTACCTGCGAAAAAAGTAGAAGAAGTTGATGATTTATTAGGAGAAATCCGAAATCTTTAAAGATAGAATATGTTTATTGAAGAAATAAAAAAGGTAAACCCGTCAAAATTAGACGCCAACGCCAAAAAAGTTTACGAGAAGTTAAAGGAAAAGTCAAATAATTTTGACCCCGACTACCTTGTTGTCTACGAAAGTTTAGAAGAAGCTGTAAAAGAGTTTGTTGATGTTGTTAAGAAGAAATATCCTGATGCAATTCGCATTGTGAGAAAAAAACAACCAAAAGAAACCCCTCCTGTGCCTGAAACAGATGACAAAGAGGTCATCGAAGCAATGAAGGACTACAATCTTTCAGAAGAAAAAGCAAAGCGTTTGATTAAACTTCGACATGAGGCTTCTGAAGCCCGTAAGGAAAGTCTTGACAAAATGCTTGATAAACTTCGTGAAAGTGAATTTTACGACGAGCGTTCAACTTCGAAAACAGCTATTGATAAAAACCGTAGCCGTGACCTTGGAAAAGATACAAACAGAGGTTCAATTACTTTCAAGGATGAAATTCGAATGACAGGACGTCCATTTAAACGTATTTCTAAAAACGGAAAAACGTATTATGAGTACCGTTTAAACCGTCGTGACATTGACCACAAAATTCGACTTGCCAAAGGAGGTCTTGCTGACCACGGATTGATGAGAGGCGATACAATTATTGACGATATGTTTTGGTCTAACGAGGCGGTTGTCCGTGACGCAAAAGGTGTTTTAAGAAAAGTTGATATTGCTAAAGGAAAGCGATATGCTAAAGGCGGTGGAGTTGGTGGAAATGTTTTAGTTTATGAATATAATTCGCAAAGTGATTATGAAAAAAACAATCTTTTAAAAGAAAGGGCGTTTAAAGATTTTCAAGAAGCAGAATCATTTGCGAGATTGGAGTATAATAAAAACAATAGAAAATTTGTTGTTTACAATGTTCCAACAATGCAGTATTTTTATTTTGGTATAAAAAAATTCGCTAAAGGCGGTGCAGTTAAAGCAAAAGATGCCAACTATCTCTACATCGTAAGCATGATAGAAAATAATGAGAAGGCGCTTAAAAAAAACATGAGTACCGAAAAAGCGGAAGAAACTCAAAGAGAAATTCAACGATTGAAGGATAAATTGAAAAATGAGTATGGTCAATCATACGCTAAAGGCGGTGGATGGGTTTTATACGATGAAGATACCGAAAGACTAATTAAAGTTTACTCAACTGAAAGTGAAGCAAGAAAAAACTTGTATGAATACGAAGGAAATGCAAACATCGTAGAAAAATCGAAATGGGATGATGATGATTATTTTGCCAAAGGCGGTGCAGTGAAAATTCCAAACGCTGAAAAAATGTTTCACTTACCATACGAACTTGCGGTTTATGTTCCGTCAACAAAAGACGTTGATAAAAACATAACAGCAACTGAATTAAGAGCCCGTGTCAAAGAAGTTGAAAAATACCTTGCAGAACTTTTTGGTGGTTTCACTTCATCTGAAAAAGTTGGTGGATATCTTTCATCAAAAAGCGCAATTGTTACTGAGAAAGTAATTCCTGTAACTTCATTTGCTACAATGGAAGCCTTCAAAGCCAAGAAAGCTACGTTGGTAAATAAAATGTCCGTATGGGCTAAGAAATGGGGTCAGGAGGCTATTGGATTTGAATTTGAAGGAGACCTTTACTATGTGCCTCAAAAATTTAAAGAAGGCGGTAAATTAAAAGCTACTTACATTCCGAAAAGAAACATTGAGAAAATTACCACAATTTTCGGTCAAAACATTAAAGGTAAAGACCTGATTGACGGTGCTTACACTAAGCGAAAAAATGTTCAATTAGAGCCTAAAATGACTCGTACTATGTTTGAAGAAGAAACATTTGAGTTTGCTAAAGGCGGAAAAATAGGACAATCCCTTGAATTCGAGTACATGGGAGACCCAATGAAAGGTGAAATTATTGAGGTTCTTGCTTCAGGAGATTACGTAGTCAAAAGTGGTACACGTACAATACTTGTTGATGACATGAATGTTACCAAATATGGCGAAATAAATAAAAGCCGATTTGGATTTTACAAAAAAGGCGGAAAAACCAAAAAGCCATTAGTAGTAAGATACTATTTTGAGGACGATGGTTATGAATACGCTAAAGGTGGTCATTTGGATGAAGAAATAGACCTTTTTGAGGACTATGAAAACATTCCTGAAAATGTTCAGGCTATCTTGGAAAAACACGAAGATTCTTTCGAAACAGGAAACTATAAAGGTTTAGAAAAAGCCCTTAAAGAAATGAACAAAATAGGTTATACTTTTGACTATTATCTTGACGGTCAAGCGTATAATTTAAGACCAATCGGTTCTAAAGGAAAACACGAATAATGGCAAAAAGAAGTTCATATTGGGAAGGATGGGGTTTTAATGATAGAATTCCAATGTATTTTTCAGCTACGAAAAAAAACATTGAAAAACTAATTTCCGAGTTGAGGAAAACTTATCCTGAAAACCCTGTGGAACAGGTAAACCCAAGAGTTTTGCAGGTCATGGCTAATGACAATGAAATAAAAAACATGAAGCGAATTGCAACTGTTTTTAATGCTAAATTGTCTTATGCTGAAGGCGGTAGCTTACAAGGTTTTTCAATAGCCGATGTTAACCCTTATGTTGCAGGTGCTAAAACAGCAAAACAAATAGCCCCAAGGTCGGTTGATGCCTTAGATGCCCGTTTAGCAAGTCAGATTAATCCCGACCCAAACCGACCTATTTTCTTTGAACATGGTGGCGACGTTAGGAAAATGGATTGGGTTACAATGTGGAATAAACCTGCTTCGCATAAAGTTTCACCCGACCCAACCCCTGAGCAGTCAGCAAAGGTGGCTAAAGTTATGCGTGAATTTAAAGAAGGAAAATTATATTCAAGTTCGGGCGAATTAGTCACTAAAAGAGACCAAGCAATTGCAATTGCATTAAGTGAAGCAGGATTAAGTAAATTTGAAAACGGAGGTGTAGCCCCAACTATAGGTGGCACAATGGAAACAAGCATGACTGACGCTCCAATGATAGGTGGCACAATGGCTTCAAGTTTGTTTGCAGAAGGCGGTACAACCGACGACATGACAATTGCCAAGGTAATTTTAGAGCAATTAGGCGGAATCCGTAGACTTGTCCTAATGACAGGCGCTAACAATTTTGTTGCACTCAAAAACGGTGTTTCTTTCAAAATCAAAAATAGAAAAGTAAACTTCGTTAAAATCCTTTTGAATGGAAAGGATTTGTACGACGTGTATTTTGGAAAAATAATTTCAGGCAAGGTAAAATGGGTTTCTGAAAAAAATGACATTTACAATGACCAACTTGTTTCTATTTTTGAATCGGAA
Source organism: Saprospira sp. (assembly GCA_044379045.1). GTDB lineage: Bacteria > Bacteroidota > Bacteroidia > Chitinophagales > Saprospiraceae > Saprospira. The sequence continues at coordinate 24,321 of JBIPOO010000016.1, read as the reverse complement.
ACAGGAATGTATTTAAGATTTTAAACCTAAAAAATGGAAGACAAATTAGTTTACATTACAAAAAAATGGAAGGCATATTACTCTGAGAATGTGCCCAAGTCAGAAATTTCAAAACGTCTTGATTATTTGGAAAAATCAGGTAAAAAAGACGTCAATACTCAGGCTAAAATTAAAGCCCTTAAAAGTTTAAAAAAGTAAAAATGGCAAAGTCGTCAACAACCAAAAAAGTAGTCATTACAGTAGGTGTTTTAGCGCTTATAGGATTAGGAATTTATTTGTACAAAAAATATCGCAAACCAAAGGAAAACATCATTTTAAAAGATGCTTTTGATAATCTTGTTTTTGAAATCAACAAGGACATTATTAAACCTGAAAGTTTTCCATTTTTGGATGAATTAGCAGATGTTCTTTCCAAAGCAAAAGATTGGAAACTGAGTATCGTTGGACATACTGACAATGTAGGTTCAGATAAATTAAACCTTGACCTGTCTAAAAGACGTGCGAATGCTGTTAAAAACTATTTGGTTTCAAAGGGAATTCTTGATGCTTCTATAACAACCGACGGTAAAGGAGAATCTATGCCAATAGCTTCTAACGACACCCCTGATGGAAGGTCAAGAAACCGTCGTGTAGAATTTACAATTATTAAACCCGACAATTCTACGATTACTACGCAAAAATAATTTATATTTGTCAAACACAAATTTTTAAATATGGACACAAATAAGGATTTAACCCCTGAGCAAAAGTTAGGCTTAGAAATTGATGCAGAGTTGAACGCTCTTTTTTCAAGCGGTAAAAACAATTTTTCAATTGAAGAAATTGAGGGATTAGCACCAAAAACATACGATGTTTTGTACGAGGTATGTGAAGAAGATGACGAAGAAAATGGTATTGAAACAAGTAATTTCACAATCATTGAAGTTCGTGATGAGGAAAAAGAAGAATCAACATTTAAAATTTCAAAAAAATGATTAAAAAATTTGATACAAATTTTGGCTCAACGTCTCCATCAGGAGGTTCTACAGGCGGGTCATCAGGCGGAAATGGTAGTGGAACAATAGTCAAGGCACTAATTGTAATCGGGGCTCTTTATTTAGGTTACAAATTTATTGTTAAGCCTATGCTTGACAGAAAAAAATCAGAAGAAGAAAATGATAGCGTTGAGTAAAGCAGATAAAAATTTGATTGTTTTAATTGGGGGTGTTGGTGCATTAATGACAGGATTGATTGCTGTTGTAAGTTACATAAACATGAGAGACCATCGTGAAATGACGAAAGCCAATGCAAAACTTGATAATGACTTGAAGACTCTTGAATTACAACTGAAAAAGTCTGAACTAAATAAGTCTAAGAAAAACGGCTTATAACATCCATTTGAAGGAGTGTTGCTGTTGTATAATACCTTTCATTTTTCTTGTTACTTGTTAAATAGAATTTTGCAACTACATTATCACAAATTTTGACATTATTCGTAACTAATTTGAACGATTCTGTTTTCGCCACTAAATTAACAAGCCGTGGATTGTTATGACCCACTTTTATTGTTATGTTAGAGTATTTTTCCCCTTCTTCTATTTCAACAACTTCACCCTTCACTTGATTGAAGTAAAGCTGTAAATTATTCTTAATCATGTTGTTTTCTAAATCCATTTGACTAAAATAAGCATTTAAACAAGTGATTGTTATAAAAAACCCCGAAAAAAAACCATGATTGTATTCGTTGTATTGTAGATTATTAGTATATTTACACAACAAATGCCTTAGTAATAATGGATGTAGAAAAAGAAGTCAAAAAGCTGTTGAAGAATATTAACTTAGGTGTTAGTAAATTATCTTTAGAAAAATTCAACAAGTTAATTTCAAATGCTTTAGTTAAGCACTCAGGAAAGTCTGAATATGAAATTCAAGAGTCAGTAAAAATCGTTGCCAAATATTTCGGCTTGACCGAAGAAATGATTATGACAAAATCAAGGGGAAGTGTTTATCATGCTAAAATAATTTTGTTTAAAATTTTAAATCATTCACTTGGAATTTCTGCTCAAAGAATTGCTAAGTATTTTAAACGTTACCCTAATTCAATTACTCACGCTTTAAAAAGATTTGATAATTTAGACACCCAAAAACGTCAACGGGACAAGAAACTCTATGAAGATTATTTAGAATGTCAAAAGAGGATTAAAATGTTCATTAACGAAGAAAACGATTAATTAAATAAGTATGAAGGTTTATAACAAAAGAGGTAATACAACTCTGAAAGAAAAAGCAATGGTTCGTGAATTGGAAAAAGCAGTTACGGCTATGCAAAGAGAAAATCCTGATTTTTCCATAACACCTGCAAATAACCCTGCTGAATTGGAAGACCTGTATAATCAATACGTCGTTTCCGAGGCTCAAGTCGAAGAGTTCACAGAAAGAAGCACAAATTCTAATGAAACAAGTGCAAACGCAGGTGAAACTTCAAAAGCAAACGCTTCAAGTGTGAAAGAGCAAACTAATGATTCTGACGCTGACAGCGGAAGAAAACAAATTGACCCATTTAACCGTGAAGAACCGATTATTCGTGATTACGTAATGGAGGGTGATTTTGATGCAGAAACAATTGACGGGCATGGCAAAACCTCTTTTGATGAACCTATGTCGTTTGACGACTCTTTTACTATTCCTGAAGCGGGAAGTCAACAGCCTTCGCAAGGACGCCCGTCAAAACAATCTGAGCCTGAGCCTGAGTCACAGCCTTCAGAACCTATGAATCCAAATTTTAACGATATGGATTCAGCAAAACAACGTAAGAAAACAAAGCGTTTTGCAAAACAAATTGTCAACCTAACAGCAACACTTATTGAAGTAGGTTTCGTTTGGTATGTTTCAAAGGATATCAATGAAGCAAAACTTGCTGAATATGAACTGAACGGTGAAATGGACTTGTCCTTGTTGCTTGATATGCCCGATGGTCAAAAAGCGACGGTAAAAGAATTTTTTATCGGTCAATTAGGTCTTATTAATGAAGAATCAAAAATCAATGAAGAAGACCGTGAGGATTTAACTGATGCCTTAACCGAAGTTATGTTGGAAAAAGGTATCGCACCAACTCCAACTCAGGAATTGCTTTTGGTTGTTGCAAGAGTTGTAGGCGTAAAAATGCTTTCAGGTTTTGCAATTAGTCAAAGCAACAAAAGTATTTTAAATCAATTACGTGGAATGAAGAACGAACAGGTTGAGTATGAAGAACCTGCACCCGCTCCTTCAAAACCCCCAAGAAGTGAAAGAAAAGCCCCTGTAGAAAATGACTTTTTTGACAATTACACAGGCGGTGAAATTCCAAATTTAACACCAACAGTGCCTGAAGTTGAAGCAGTAATGGACATTGACGAAATTATGTTTCCCGTAACTAAAACAAAAGAATAATGGCAACTCAAAGAGAAGCAGGAATGATGATAACAGCGGGTATTCAGGGGGTTGGAAAAACCTACCAAAATATGCACGTTATCAAAGACTATGTAAAAGATAAATTCTACAATAAAGTAAAGGGTAGAAAGTGTTTAATCTTTGACACAAACGGTGAGTACACATCAAGCCAATTTTCAAGAAATGATATTAGTGGTTTTGAACCTAAAAGAATAGCAATTTCTGACATTCCCGCTTGGTGCAGAACCGAGAATAAAGAGTGTCGTCGTGTTGATGCAAAAAACTTAGGTATCAAAGAGAAAAAAGAAGCCATTGAGTATATCATTAAAAACTACAGAAATGGTATGTTGGTTTTGGAGGATATTAACACTTACATTTTAAACGTAACTTTTATGGAGGCAATCGTAGGTGGTTTAGTAAACCTTAGACACAGGGGTGTTGATGTTTTAGTATCTTACCAATCATTACGCCCTGTTGAACCTCGTATGTGGCAAAATGCCCGTTGGGTACGTATGCACTATCAAGCAGACAATGTAAACGACATTAAAGGAAAATTACCAAATCCTGAACTTTACAAAATTGCCCAAAACATAATTAACAAAAGGTATTTTGGTGGTGACAAAAGGTTTTTTCTTTACATCCACAATTTTAACAATAAAATTGAAGGTAAATTTACAAAACTTGAATTCGAACAAGCCTGTAAAGACTATTTGAGCGCCAATCAAAAATACATTAAAGAGTATAAGCAAGTCAATGGTTGCTCAATGGAGGAAGCGTTAGTAGGCAAGGTTAAAGAATATGTTTCCGAATATTATGGTAATTAACTTTTTAATAATTTGGTTTGTGCTGTGCTTAGTTGGATTTTCACTTCTAAAGTACCGAAGCGATGGTCATAAAATATTACGTGACTTTTGGTTTATCGCAGACCATGGGGACATAAAAGGCAAGTATTTACTTTGGTTTGGCGCTTTTTTTATTTTGCCAATATCAATATTTTATTCAATTCGTAACATCTTAAATAAATAAAAATGGAAGTAGTAAAAAATCACTTTGGTGAAGAATTTAAACAAAAAGTTTTAAAGCAGGTGACTGCTGACAAAATAGAATTTCAAGTAGAACGTTTTACCCATCTTGAGTATGTTGTAAAAAGCACTGAAAGAACTGAGGAAATGATTCAACTTTTAAACATTCGAAGGACACTTGCGCCTGAAAATGCGTCAACAAAGTCTGAATTTGAAAAAAACGAATTGCAAATTTTGCTTTGTGAAACAGACGAAAAACTTGCTAAATTGCATAAGCAATTAGTCGAAAAGAAAAAATACTTACAAGAATTTACAGATACGCTTTTAAAGCAAATCGAAGACTGTAATAATAATGCAGAAGAAATTTTTGAAAAGGCTTTCTCTTTTTATGTAAATAATTTGTCTTCAAAAAAGAATGAAAAGGTTATTGCTTTTGCTGAATCATTTGCAGAGTTAGAAGAAAAAGACATTGAAGCTAATTGGGAAGAACGTCTCGTTTTCTTTATTGCTTTAAAAAGAATTTTGAAATCAGAAAAATAATGGAATCACCTTTTGTAACCTTTGTCATAAATATCGACAAAGAGCATCAGGTTGGAGTCGTTAAGTCCATGTTGAAAGAGTGCGGGGTCAAATATGAATTATTTGTTCTCGCACCTTTTTCTTTTGAGCAAAACTATATTTCAGAAATAAGTCCAAAAAAAGTATTTTCAGACTTTGCATATTCCACAGGTGAATTGCTTTCCCAAATAGTCTTGGAGGCTTCAACTTCAAATATAGTTTTCATACCAAGTCCTTTTATCCCTAAAAAAGATTGGGCAAAAGAACAATATAGTCTTTTTGATAATTCAACCGAACAGTGTATGGTTGTGCCTTACATTGATTATCTGACTGAGTTACAGCCTTCTCATGTTCTTGACGGTTATTTTGACTTAGTAAACTGCTACATACCTAAAAAACAAAACCTTCTTTACGGTTTACATTGGTTTGAATTGGAATTATTCAGAACTGTTGGGTCTGTTATTGGAGAAAACCTAACTGAATGTTTGGTTCATTATCGAATGAAAGTTGAGGGTGTTTTTTATGCGTTTATCAATCTATTAAACATAGACCCTGTCTATAGAGAGGTTGAAATAAATAATAGCTACTTAATTCATACGCCTTTAAGGGTTATTTCAGCAATTGAAGAAATAGCATATCATGGTCTCCCTGATTTTTTTGAAAAAGCAAAATTAAGAGCGTTCCGCTTTTCTTTTTCTTTTACAGCAACTTTAGGCTTCAGGTGTGATAAATTAAATATGAATCAACTTACATTGCTTAAAGAGTATTGTGTTTTGAAAAACGTTCAGTATGAAATAAAAACAATTCATATCGCTAAAGAGCAACGATTAGGAAATAATTTATTTGTTTTCTTATCAGAAAGCTAATTTTAATTGTACTTCATTGTATGTTGTAAACCCGTGTAATTCAATAATTTACGGGTTTTTTTGTTTCTGAAAATACAATAGAAATTGCCCAACAAATAGCATTTTATCTTAATCAAGTAGGTAAATTTGGGTTATTAAAAATTTTAAAAAAAGTTTCAATCATGGGCTTAACAAAAGGAGATTTGAAAACAGGTGTTATTGTGCTTGTTGCCGTTATGGTAGGTTTAGCAGTTCACCAAAAATTCGTCGCACCTCGCATAGCGAAAAAGGCGTAATAAGTATTTTTTTGGATTTTTTGACTTCGTGAAAAAATGATGCCTTCCTATGGAGGATGTTCAATTAAGTAACAAACCAAAAATAGCCACAGAACAAAATGTTTAACAAGTGTCAAAAAACAAAAGCAAAATGAACTCTATCGAAAAAGAAATTTTCGGCTTTATGGGTGAAGCAGAGCGTATGTCAGGATTTGATTCTTACGATTCAATGGATGATTCGTTTGATTATTTCGACGACGACGCAATGTCTTATTTTGACGACGACGCTATGTCTTATGCTTCAGGGCAAAGAGCACAAGCGGTATCTGACCCTTATGTTATCCAATACGTAAACGCAACAGCAGGTACTTTACAGGCAGTGATGTTTGGTTATAACGATTTCTTCGGTGCAACTCCACAATTTGGAAACCCCGTAGGTATTACAGTAACCAACTTGCAAGGTGGTACTTATGCTCGTTTACTTTCTCAGTCGAACAACAAGTTCTTCAAAGTTGGTAAATGGCGTTTTCAATCGGCTAACACGGCTCAGTTGTCTCAAACCCTTACTTTGGTTCACTACGACGCTAACGGTAAGCAGTACAGCACTCCGCTGAACCTTTCCATTATGCGTGACGCTTATCAGTTCCAAAATGATATCTTGGACGTAACAAAACCTGTTACAGTTGACGGTAATACGCAAATCAACTTCCCTTTATTGGCGAACACGACTTTCGTTATTTCTATCTTCCCTGTATCTGTCATCAGCGGTAAAGCTGTTCTTAACGGAGGTACTTCGTTGAACACAGCACGTGCGCCACGACTTTCAGGTAAAAATGTTGCTCCTGTCATCATTCAGACGACTCAAGGCGTTGCGGGTATTAGCCAATCGTAATACAGCAAAGTAAATAGCATAAAAAAGGCAGAGGCGGGAGTGCCTTTGCCTTTTTTTTTGAGATTAAAATTTTAAAAATTATGCAAAAGGGAACTAAAAAAATTACAATCATGGGTTTGTTAGCAAATTGCTCAACAGACGAGGCGAGAGCATTGCTTAAAAAATACGGCTACCCTGATGCAAAAAATAGGTCAGACCTTGAAGTACAATTAGCAAAACTGTACAAAGACGCAGACGATAAACGTCAAGTTGAAAAAGACTTTGCTAAAATTCACCCACACAAAGATTTTATTGGTCGTTACATTTTTGAAACGCCAAAAGAAATAAAAACTGTTATTGAAACAGTAGAGCAAATTTCCACAGAACCAACACCCCAATCTTTGCCTGAAGTTAAAAGCGCAATGGATGAGGATAAAAGTTGCGGTTGCGGATGTTCAAACATGGACGGAAACCCTAATCAAAACACCAATTCTAATAGCCGAACAGAAAATGATAAAATAATCATATATGGTATGTTCGGAATTGTTAGTATATTAGCGTTAGTATTGATTACCAAAAATAAATAAGTATGTATAGAACAACAACAATTGGAAATGCCCCAATAATACTTCCGAATAGAGAGCATAAAAACTTTACTGATTCAGGAGAATTTATTCCGATGAATACGGAAATAATTGGTGACAACAAAATTGTAAGTGGTCTCAGACGTGGTAAACCATTTGATTACAGGGTTTTTATCACAAATAATGGGCAAATTATTTATTCTAAATACGTTAAGCCAATGGCAACAGAAGTAACAACGGGTGCGGACGCTCAGGTTTCCGCAACAAAAGTAGGAATGATATCAAGCGAAAAGAAAACAACTACACGTAGAGTGGTAGGTGCGGTTGTTGGTGGAGTAGTTGGGTATGCAGTTTCAAAAAGAGGTGGAGTACAACGTACATTTATGCAACAATTGCTTTTCATCGGAGGCGGTGCTTTAGCAGGTTACATGGTAGGTAACTACTTCAACAAAAAAACAGGTATTGTAGTTGAAAAAGCAAAATAAAAATGGAAACAACAATTATTAGATTAGGTGGAGAACCAAGTGGCGGAAACAACATGGTTGTTCGTAGCGCTACCTTTGAAGAGGCTTTTGGAGATTATTCAAATGCAAAAGGGCGTGGTCGTGCTCGTAGAAAAAAGAGAAGACTTGAAAGAATCAAGAACCGAGATGAAGTAAGACGTGCCCGACAAGAGGCAAGAATTGGTCGTCGAACTGACCGTAAAAAATTACGTCAAGAAAGTCGTGATGCTCAACAAGAAAGTCGTCTTGCAAGAAGACAACGACGTGTTGATGCCCGTGGAGAACGTGGTATGTCTAAGGAAATGGGTCGTCAAGAACGTGACAACTACGCTCAAGAACAAGAACTTTTCCGTGAATCAAGAGAGCCTCAAGAAATTGATGAAACGCAAGATGTAGGCATGGAAGAAACTCAAGGTGGATTGCAACAAGAAGCCCAAGGTGGATACTTTGAAGAATCTGATGCTCCTGCTTCTGCTCCTGCAATGCCTCAAAGCTATGGTGGTGGATATGATTATTCGTATGAGCAAGACAATACATTTGAGTCTGCTTTGAGTCCTGAAGAAGGCGCTTATGGGGATGATAATTTTTACCAAGGCGAGTACATTCAAGAGGAAGATGAATTTGGAGATGATAGCTATTTCAACGTAGAAGGAATGGATGGAAAATCTGTTGTTTCTCCTTACGTTAAGGAAAGAATTCAGAAAATCAAGAATAATATTTCTGCGTATAACGCACTTGCTAAAAAGCGCCAATTTGCAAAAGCAAACGGAGACCATACAAGAGGTTTAGAAAATATTATGTCAAAAACTCGTGCTCGAATCGTTGAATTAAAAAGTAGTCTTGAAGGCTATTGTAATGCTGACGGTAATCCACAGGAGCGCAGACGTCGTTTCCGTGAAGTAAGTCTTGCTTTAGGTCGTCGTCTGAAACGAAGAAACCGTCGTAATCAATATGCAGGAAGTGAAGTCCCTGTTGAGTCGGATTTAAACCCTGAATTTAAGCCAAACAGAATTGAAATTCCTGCTAAAAGCGGATTTGATGCTTACAGCCAAGAAGGTCGCCCTGTAATAATTGACGGTGTAGAAGACAAATCAATTCCAAGCTACGAAAACGATATTTATGGTGATTTTGAACCAACCACAATTGAAATGTCAAGTTCTTTTGACGGAGGTTCTTCAAACAAAAAAGTATTGTTGTCAGTGGCGATTGGAATAGGTGTAGGTGCTTTATCACTTTACCTTGCAAAGAAAAAAGGTTGGATTTAATTTGAAGAAAATGAATTTAACAGGTACAAATATTAATTCATATTTGATGGAACAAATGGGGGTTTTGATTATTCAAGACCCTTCAGCCGTTGCGGACTTGTTAGAAGCAAATGATATTGAATTAGCCACAAATTTAAGGTTAGACCCAATAACATTAACTAATGCCTACGTTGAAAATCTTCCTGATTTAGACTCTTTACAACTCGGTACTGCTTATTTAGTGAATCGAAACGAAAATAGCTCTTTAGATGGAACGGTTGATAACGATACAATTTACGATTATTTTGATGCAATTTCAGAGCATTTCGATGATTATTCTAATGTAGGAGGCGCTATTGCAGGTGTTCTTGGCGCTTCAGCTAATTTAGGAAGCAAAATACTTGAAGGTAAGCAAAAGAAAAGATTTGCAGGTACAGATTTAGCACAAAAACAAGCTGAATCAAGACAAGCTATTGTTTCAGGCATTATGGCACAAAAACAAGCCGATGCTCTCGCACAACAAAAGAAGGCGGAAGCGGAGCAAAAAGCCAAACATCAAAAGAACATCATAATCGGTTCAATAATAGGATTAACAGTAATTGTTGGTGCGATTTTGATTTTTAAAATGAAAAAAAATGGGTAAGATTTTAGGTTACGTAGCTTTAATCGGTATTGGTGTGCTTTTTTTTAAAGAATACAAAAAAGTTAAGTCAAAAAAAACTCCAAAAGTTAATAACTAATGAGAAAGACATATATCATTACAAAAGACGTAAAAGTCCCGATTGTTGTCAATTCAGGTCAAGCACACAGACCCGCTCAAGTTCGATATAAAATTTATCGTAGGGGAGAAATGGTTCAAGGTGAATTAAAGCATAGCGACAATAAACCCGCTTTTGTTTTAATTCCGCCAATGGGGGTTTTGCCTCTGAATTGTGTTCAAGAAGTAACTTCAGTGCCTGTAACATCAAATGCTGATGGTTTAGGAGAGAAAAAAGAAGACAAAAAAGTTGAAGTAAAAAAAGACTCAAAAGTTCAATATGGCGACGCAATGATTATTGGTGCTTTAGTTGGATTTATAGGTGTTTTTATGGCTCAAAAATATGGGTATCTTGACCAAGAAAACAAAAAATTCAGACTTTACGGTGCTTTAGGTGGCGGTTTACTCGGTGTTTATTGGGTTTATCGAAACAAAAACACTCAGAAAAAAGTCAAAATTTCAAAAAGCGAATAAGATGAACGTAATTACAAACAGACCAATAATTGATAGTGAAGAGGCAATGAATGAAGGATATTCAAATGCCCGTGGTGAAAGAAGAACAAGACGTGCCCGAACAGGTGAATTTCAGAAAAAAGCCAAAGAATTCGGTCAACGAGGATATACACGTTTAAAAGAGGCAGGGGCATTTCCTGTTATTGAAAATCTTTTAGGCTTAACTCCAAGTCAAACTGTTATTGAAACGCCAAAGGGTAATGAAATTATCATGACTGACGACGGTAAGCCCCAAAAGTCAACGACAACAAGAAAAGTTTTAATTGTTGTTGGTATTGCAGGTGCTATTGGTTTAATTTGGTATTTTGGTTTCCGTAAAAATGCTCCTAAAAAGTAATTTTCATGGAACAAATATGGGAAACGGAAAACCGAGCGGTACGCTTAAACGTAAGTATTAAGTGTACAGGAAAATGCTTATTTAGAGTCACTGCTCAAGACTTTAAGCCTTTTTCTTTTTACGCCAATAGACAAATCGTTGTAGATGGTTACAGAACTATAAATTTGTCATTCCCTGTTACTCCAAAGAAATTAAAAATTAATGTTGAAGCTGTTACAAATAGTAAATTCGAAAAATCCGATTTTATTGTAAAAATAGAAGAAGAACAGCTAAAAACATACGACGTCAAGATTTCACGTGAAACAAGACATTTTCTTGATTTAGCCGTATTTTTCTCGCAAGTTTGTGGTTTTGAAAAACCTAATTCTAACGGGCGAATTTTTCAAACTAAAGACAAAAAATTCAACATTAAATATTTCCCCAAAATTGTTGATTTCAAAACAGGTAGGATTTTAAATACACCTGCTCGAATTGGTCATAGTACGGGTATTATTGAAGTGAGTCAAGCCTCAATGGTTAAATATACTGTTGCTCAAAGGATGGTTATTTTGCTTCATGAATATTCACATAAATACATGAATCCAAAACAAGGTAGGGACATTTCTGACGAAGTAGGTGCAGATATTAATGGGCTTTATATTTATTTAGGCTTGGGCTTTTCCAAGGTAGATGCTATATTTGTATTTGCGAATGTTTTCTTGAAAGCGCAAACGCCAAGTAATTTGGACAGAATGCGTAAAATCATGGATTACATTAAAAGGTTTGAAAATGGCGAATTTGCAAAAGCAAATTAAATGAGTTGGGAAGAATTTGACATATTTGGTAATTTAGACTACGCAAACAGCGAAGGTGACTTTGTATATGAAAATTTCTCAGGCGAATCTAACGATGAAGAAAATGAAAACTCAGAAGATTTCATTGACGTCGAAGAATTAGATTTTTCTAATCTTTCAGGTAAAAACTATAAGAAGGATTTTAAAGAAATTAATCGTGCTGTTAAGAACAAACGTGTAGTGTCTAAGGGTAAAAAACCAACTCGGTTAACGACAAAAACTCCGAGACCTACACTTCAGAAAAACCCCAAAAAATCCTTAGTAAAATCCAAAGTACAACCTGTAAATGTAGGTGTTAAAAATAAGGCTGTAATACGCTCTAAATTCGGCAAAGCTACAACAAGTCGTATTGTAGTGCCTGACGATAGAAAAGTTATTGTTGAAGGCGTAGATAAATTTATTCTTTCGAAAGATAAAGCAGACGACGCTGTAAAAAATATTGGATATTACGAGGGAGAAAAATTGAAAGAGTTGGTTCTTATCATTAATAATGATTCTCCAAATCCTTTAACAGTCGAATTATTTAATCCTTCTTCACCGCTTGATTGGTTGTTTTCAACTTCACAAAATTTGAACAATCAAATTCAAGTTGCAGGTGACAACAAGGTAAGTTATAGCGATATGCTTTTTAATCTTTTAGCAAATCCTACATTGTTGCCGAATGCTAAATTTACCACTTCAGGTGTAAATGCGCTTCAGCAATTTAATCAATCGTTGTTTTTCAAAAACAAAAATATTGCGGGTCATGAAGTAGTTAGTCCTATTCAAAACTCATTGAATATTGATATTGACCAAAAGCAAAGACAAATAGTTTATTGGGACATTATGGGTACTCTTGGACGTGCTTTTATTCCTGATGGAATGGATGTTATTGAGTACACAATTTTACCTCAAACAAACGTCGTTTTTGGATTTTATTACAAACAGGTTTCATTGAAAAGATTCTTCTTTAAGGAAGCAAGAACTAAGAAAATATTATGATGTTACCAAGTCAAAAATATAAGAATACGAGCCGTACTATAACAGGTACGGGTAATTTAGTTTTCGACAATGATGTTTTAATTTTTTGCAACACCTCAGTTGGCGCTGTTGAATTGACATTATTGGAAATACCTGCAAATTATTGGAATACAATTTACACGTTACGAGTAATTGATGTTTCAGGCAATGCTTCCGTAAATAACATTACAATTAATGCTCCTTCAGGATATACTATAAATGGCGCTTCAAGTGCTGTAATCAATATTAACAACGGAGTTGCAATCATTACAATTGCTTCAAATACAAATTATTGTGCTGTTTTTACTTTTAACACGTTCGCTCAAGGTTTGACTGTTTTGACTGCTTCAACTCTGAGCTCGTTGATTAGCGCTAATAACTTAATTGCAGGGGCTTTTTACTTAATAACGGATGCTATTTTCATTAACACATCAGGAATTTATTCTGAAGCAGTTCCAATTTTAGTTCAGGCTATAAGTACAAATGAAATTACTTTAAACGGGAATGGAATTTTCTTAAATGCTGATTATCAAGGAACGGGAGATTATTCGAGCGTAACAGGTTTTGTTGCTCAAAGAGGCGTTTGGGATGGTTTAAATACCTACGTTGTAGGAGATGTTGTAATTTGGAATAATTTGCATTGGGTAAACTTAACAGGCACAACAACTTTAGTCGCACCTAATTTAGACACAACAAATTGGCAATTACTTGTAAAATCCTCAACAAAAGGATACATTACTGAAATTGACATTATCAAATATAATGTAGAAACAAATCAAATTACGTACCGTGAAGATGTTAGAAATAACCGTATTGAAAACAACTTACAAACATATATTGGAGTATTAAACGAAGCCTTCTTATGTTTTCAGTGGGGTAATATTAGAGTTGTTGAAAATACAGTTTTTAATGAAAGTTTTATAGAGTGTTGGAATAATATTTTACGGGTAAACGGCAATATCGTAAATAACGCAAGTCGAATTACATTTACAAAGTCTAACAACGGTAAATTTAATTCCAATACTTTTGATTCTGCAATAATTATTGTATCAAATAATTTAGGGGATATCATCTTTAATGAATTTAAAAATACAACAACCGCTATTGCTGTTCAAAATAACGCATCTTTTATTTCAAATATTATTGTCGGTGGCACTTTAAATGATTTTGAGGCACTCGCTTCAGCGAATGTTGAAAACAACAAATTTGTTACCGATATCGACGCCCCTTTGGGTTGGGCATATATTATGAATGGCATCAACTCTACGATGACTTCTAATAATTTTTACAACTCATTTGTAAGTTTCTCAACAATATCAGGTAATTTTTCATACAACACGTTTAATAAGTCAGATTGCAGGTTCGAATCAAATAACTCAGCATTCGTTGGAAATAATTGGAACGAAGTAAATTTTCAATTATCAGGAAATATTGTTGTTGAGGTAGATGGCACAATTTTACATAAAGCCACTTCAATAGGAGATACTTTAGTGACAAAAATTGCAGGAGGCATAATTCAAAATAACGTCGGAACAACTATTCAACCACTTGATTTAACAGACCCCGCAATTTATGATTCTACCGACGGTATTTTAACCATACCAAATCAATGGCGTAACTTAATAGGTGAGTTTTGGCTTTTTGGTGCTGTTGACACACTTACTATTAAAAAAATCGTTGGACTTGAAAATCGTTGGGCTACAAAATTTATTAATAAAGAGTTGGACTCTAATGTAAATTTTGAGGCTAACAATGACGTAACAACAGCAACAGCAACAGAAATAATTTCAAATTTAACACCCCCAACTTTTTTTAGTCTTAGAGGAAGAACCAATGGAGAAGATAGTATCTATATTCGGGCTTTAGGCAATTTAAACGGAGTTGAACAAGTTTATATTTATCAATAATTAATTTAAGTAAAATGATAAGACGCATAGCAAGTGTTGTTCCTACAGGAGGAGTGCCTTTTTTCTCAAATAGAGGAAAAAAAATAGTTTTGGTTATTGGCGGAATAATTGCAACAGTAGTTATTTTTCGTGCCTTAAAAGGATTTATTAAGAGACAGGATAGCCGTGAAGAAGTTCGGGAGGCATATAATGAATTAGAAGAAATGAATTCAAGTCCTACAACCCGTCAAAAAATAAGTAGTTTTCAAGCCCAACAGTATGCAAACACTCTGTTCTCAGCTATGGATGGGTATGGCACTAATGAAACGGCAATTTTTGGTGTATTTTATAAGTTATTTAACGATGCAGATTTTCTTGCGGTTTCTAAATCTTTTGGAGTTCGTGAAATTTCTTCAGGATACTTAAATCCTGAACCAAACATGAAAGGAACAATGACAGAATGCCTACATAGTGAATTAGCGTTTGATGACAGAAAAAAAGTCAACGACATTTTAAAAGCGAAAAAAATTAGATTCCGAGTGTAATGAGGGCGCTAAAATCATCAGAAATAAATCAATTAATCCGATTCATGAGGTCGCAAAACTATATAGTTTACGACCAACCGTACAGATTAAATATTGTTGGCTACAGGTCAAATAGTACCAAGCCAAACGCTTTTGATGATTTTATTTTTACATTCTACAAAAACAAGGATAATAAGTGGGAAGGCTTTGAGTCTCCCGCTACAACCGACACGGGCACTTATTGGCTTAATAACCCAATGAATTCTAAAGGAAGTGCTTTACTTAAAGAGGGTCAATATAAGGATGCGTATAAAATTGACCTTCACGCAGGTAAATATAAAGCGGTATGTCAAAGGTTAGGAAAAGTTACAGTTTATCGTGACTACAACCGTGACGCTGTTTTAGACTTCGATAACGGAAGGGAAGAAACAGGTATGTTTGGAATCAACATCCATCGTGCAAGTTCTCAAGGGACAACTAAGTATGTTGATAAATATAGTGCGGGTTGCCAAGTGTTCTCAGACGCAGATGATTTTAATAAATTCATGCAATTAGCCGAAGAATCAAGAAATAGATATGGAAACAAATTTACATATACGT
Organism: Saprospira sp.; assembly: GCA_044379045.1. GTDB lineage: Bacteria > Bacteroidota > Bacteroidia > Chitinophagales > Saprospiraceae > Saprospira. Next base: position 8,562 of record JBIPOO010000016.1, on the reverse strand, counting down.
TAATTGATGAAAGGGCTTACAGTAGAAAAATAAAAAGGTATTGGGCTTATAGCTTATTTGCATCAGCAGTAGTTGTTTTGGGATATGTAGCGTATTCTTCACTCAAAAAAAAATAAACCCAAAACAAATTATTAAAATTTTAAAAAAAAACGTAATTTTATACTTAATTGTTTAACCAAAAAAAAAACAAAATGAAAGGTTTCATCAACATCAAAGACCCCAACACATTTTTAGGTGGTCAAAACGTACACAATTTAATTATTATTGGTATGTTAGGTTTGTTAGTTTACAAATGCTACAAGAAGTAATTTATGGCTAACGAATATTTCAGTAAAATGAATAAAGCCCGTAAAGCGGGTGAAAAGTCTTTTGTTTACAATGGTAAAACATACGTAGCGTCTAAGACTAAGACAGGAATGATTGTTTTCAAAGAAAAAAAGTAAAAATGGCAAACGAAATTAACAAAACACTTGCTAAGGTCAAGAACAACCAAATTGCAACAATTTTGGGTGGCGTAGCTACTTACTTGGTTTTAACCAAAAGGTTTCCAAGCTCTAAGTTGACCACCAACACTTATTACATGGTCGCTACGATTGCAGTCGGTGCTCTTTTCACGGCTCATTTAAGTAGTGCTTACAAAAAAGGTAATCTTTAAAAAATTATGGCAACAAATCCAAAAGCTAAAAAAATTATTATTTGGTCTTCAGTTGCCGTTGTTTTAGGCGTCGGAGGCTATTTCATTTATCGTTTCTTTAAAAACAGAAACAAGGGGGGAGGCGACTTAGACGCCACTTCTTTCCCGTCGTCGTCACCGTCACCTACATCTTCTCCTGCTCCTGTAAGTGAGGTTGTATCTGACAGACCAACTTCAAGTGATGATATTAAGGCATTTCAAGATTGGATGGATAAAAACCGCCCTTTTTGGATAAAAGATACTGACGGAAAGTATAAAAACTTGCGAGTAGGTACAGCTTCAGAGCCAAATAGACACGTAGGAGGCAAAGGCTATGGTACTTTTGGTCAAAATACTGAAAACGCATGGAGACTTTTTGGTCAGGAATACAAGTCAAAAACGGTTAGTCCTTCAAGTCAAAACGCACAAAATGACCCTGAATTAGAACGTGCTATTAATCTTATTTTAGCAAAAGCTACAGGCGCAAAAGCAAAACGCTCTTATTTAGAAAAAACGTCAGCTTCATTTGTTAAAAAATGGGCTTCAATGATTAATGCTGATAGAAAAGCATTTACGTGGGGCTCAAAAACTTGGAGAACTAAAACAGGTGAAATGTTGTTAGATTTTGACCCAATTGGTGTTTCGATGAAAACAAACTCAAATGGAATTTCTGCTTATCAATTTCCAAGTCAAAACAGCGCTAAAATAACTGTTGGCGGTAACTTGAATGTAGGCAAAGTACGTGCGATAACTTTTGACGGTGAAAGTGTTTGGTTTTATTTACCTGACAACGGTGGTAACTACAAATGGGGTAGAGCAATTGACTTTAAAAAAGCATAAAAATGATTTACAAAACATTTTATTTAGCCCAAAATCCTTCTCAAGAATATCAATACCAAAATGGTATTTGGGTAAAAAGAGCCCGTGGTTCAAAACAAACTTTTTACGCTGTTGACTCAAACGGTCAAAATGTTTTGAACAACGTGCACAAGCCAAAAAGCAAGTTAAAACCGTTTTGGATGTATTCCGCAACTATTAAAATTGTTGCGGGTATAGGTATAGCTTATGCGGGTCTTTATTTGTATCAAATGCTACAAAAGAAACCCATTAAAGTCGTGTAAAATGTCGTATTTAGAAACGCTAAGTCCAAAGGCAAAGGAAAACATAAAATTACTTGTTTCCGAAGCAAAGAAAGAAGGTATAACAAATCCTATTTCTATTGCGGGTATGTTGGCAGTTATTTCTAAAGAAAGCGGGTTTTTGCCTTCTTCTGAAAACATGAACTATTCAGCGAAACGTCTTCAGGAGGTTTTTAAATTAACAAGCAGTAAAGCAAACGAATTGGCTAACAAGCCAAAGGAAATTGCAAATTATGTATATGGCGCTGAACCTTTTGGGAAAAGAAAGGTTAAAGACGCTTACGGTAATTTAAAAGCAGACGACGGTTGGAACTACAGAGGTCGAGGTTTCAATCAATTGACTTTTAAAGGGAATTATGAAAATTATAAAAACACAGCGGGTGTTGATATAGTTTCAAATCCCGACAAAGTAAACGACCCAAACATAGCAAAGAAAATCAGTGTAAAATTCTTTTTAAATGGTTTTAATAGCTTAAAAAATAAAGGAAAATTAAAGTCTTATGGTAATGCTGAAGACATTAATGACTTTAAGGATACTCGAAATTCTGCTCTTGCTTTTTACCATGTAAATTCAGGCACAGGAAACAGTGTGGAAACAATAAAAAATCTTGCTGTTACAGATACTGTAGGTGGTATGAAAAAAACACTCAGCCGTGTTGATGAATTACTTTCTTATGTAAAAAATATTTATGGCGAAACACCATCAACAGAAAGCGGTTCGAAGCCAATCAGCTTTTTGGGAGTTTTGTTAGGTTTAGCAGTTGGCGCTATCGGCTTTATTTTGGTTTCAAATAAAATAGTAAAATGAGAGAAGACAAAATTTACGGAAAAACGGACTTCATTGTAGGAAATGGCTTTACGCAATTCAATAATCCAAGTTTGGCTAATGATGTAAGCCCTTACGAGGCTTTTGACGGAAACGACGATGATTATGATAGTGCTGTTGAGTTCAATGACGTTCCCTTAGAACTTGAGTTTTCTGATGCGTCAGGACGACGACCTCGAACAAGTAGAAGACGTAAATCTTCAAAAAGTCGTTTTGGAATTGGCGGTGGAAGGTTAATGAACGCAATTGAGCAAGGTCAGCTTAATCGTCAAAAAAGATTTGAAGCAAAACAAAAAAGTAAAACAGAAGAATTAAGGACGCAAAAAGCAATAACAGACCAAGCAATGAAGGCTCAGGAAAAAGATGCTTCCTTACTTAGTCAAATTGGTTTGTCAAACAATATGAATTTACCTGAAGTAAATCCTAAAAAAGACAATTCAACTCGAAACCTTATCATTGTAGGTGTTTTAGCTGTTGCTACACTTGCAGGAATTTATTTGTACAAAAAATATAAAAAATGAGAGTAATTACAAACAGCCCCATAGTAACTGAATCAACTTCAGAACGTATTGGTAGTTCAAATTTTGAAGGTTTTTCAAATGCTGACGATAGCCGTAAAAGACTTTTTGGTAAAAAGTCAACCTCTTCAGATTCAACGTCTGAAAACAAAGAGAAATTTGGCACTAAAGTAAAAGATTTTTTTAGCGAAAGTGCTCGTTCAGAGCGTCAATCAAGTCGTGCAGAACGTAAAACAAATCGCCAAACAAAACGCTTGAAAAGAAGAGAAGATAGAAAGCCAAAGAGAAATGCAAGAAAACTTGTTGTTTTAGATGCAGGTGGTAACGAAATGACTTTTTATCCACTTAGCCCTCTCGTTTTCAAAAACGGCAAATGGTATAAAAGAAAACTTGTAACGGGCACGGATGGAAAACCAACATACGAATGGAAAGTAGTTGAATCTAAGAATATTCTTCGAAGAAAGAATAAAAGAGGTCAAACTGTTGCCATTGACAAAACAGAAGTTGAAAAAGCATCAGGCACTACTTTAACAAACGAAGAAGCTGTAAAAAAAGTAGGTGATTTACCACCGCCAACTAATACAGAAAACCAACAAGCAATTACAGAAGCAGGAAATGCAAGTCAAGGAGCGTTTGTTCCTACTGATAACACTGTAGTTGCAGGTGACAACAATGTTTTTCTTGAGGAAGACACTCAACCATTAACAGAGCCAACAAAAGAGGCTACAGAAACCCCTCAAATGAGTAGAACTCAAAAAATAGTTTTGTGGTCTGTAGGAATAGTGGCTTTAGGTGTAATTGGTTATGCGGTCTATCGTTCTATGAATAAAGCGAAATAATATGTCTGAGAAAAAGTTTACATTGTCAAATCCAAAAGACTTATTGGTAAATCCATACGCAAAACCCGCTTTTGGAACAACAAATTTGGGTCTTATTTCATTCAATCCTGACGATAAAATTGGATTAAAAACAACCAATCCTGTTTTTGAGTTGAAAACTTCAACAGGGAATAATTTTAATTTTCCCAAAAGCCAAGCAATGAAAGATTTTGAGACGATGCAGAAGATTAGAAGCAGAACCTCAACCCCTTCGGATGAAGAAGTAAAATCCGATAATTCTTGGTGGTCTAAACGTTCAAAAACCCAAAAAATCGGTATCGTAACAGGAAGCATAATCGCAACAGTTGCGATTATTTTCTTTGTTCACAAAGCAATTAAAAAATAATTCCAAAAAACTCATCATAAGAATTTAAAAGATAAATGATAAGTAAGTAATGAAAAATCTCCCAAAAGAAGAGTTGTTAAGTAGACTTGAAGCAATTAATAGAAGCAACGCTATTATTTACTTTGACCTTGGTGGCATCATCTTAGGTGTTAATGATATTTTTTTGGAAGCAATGGGTTTTGGTAAAGGCAACCATGACGATATCATTGGTAAGCACCACAGCATTTTTGTATGTGAAAATTATGCAAAAACACCTGAATATGAAAAGTTTTGGGATATTCTAAGAAGTGGTAAGTATTACACAGGGGAGTTTGAAAGAAGAAGAAAAGATGGAAGTCTGATTAATCTTCAAGCAACTTATAATCCTATTTTTGATGAGAACGGTAAGATTTCCAAAATAATGAAAATTGCTACTGACATTACTTTAATTGTTAATAGCAAAAAACAAATAGATGCCATTAATAGAAGTACTGCTCTTATTAGTTTTAACATTGATGGTTTTATAACAGAGGTTAATTCTATATTTTTAGAAACCATGGGTTATAAAGGCACTGAAAAAGCTAAAGTTATTGGTAAACATCATAGTGTGTTTGTAAGTTATGAGTATTCTAAGTCTGATGAATATACTAAGTTTTGGGAAAATTTAAAAAAAGGTAAATACTTTGATGGCATTTTTGAAAGAAAAAAAGTAGATGGTGCTACTGTTTACTTACAGGCATCTTACAATCCTGTTTTTGATAGCAAAGGTAATATTACAGATGTAGTCAAAATTGCAACTGATGTAACTGAAGCTGTAAATAACAAGGCAAAAATAGATGACCTTACAAGGAATTTACAAGCGGAACTTGACAATTCTCAAAAACTTAAAAATGCAATAGAGATAGAAAAAGATACAGCTTTAAATGACTTAGACGTCTTGATGAAGAAAAGTCAAAGTGAGCTAATAAAAATAATTGTTAAAGTCGCATTGGCAGTTATAGTAGGTGTTGGAGCAGTAACAACAACATTATATTGGATGGCTATTGTAACAAAACAAGACACACAAATAATAGGCTCTACATGGAGCAATATGTTTAGTGTATTATTAACAAACGCCTTTTCAATAGTTGGTACAATCATGGGTATCAAGTATGCTACGCAAGAAGGCAATAAAGAAAAAAAATAAAAGAATATGAGGAAGTTTTTTAGAGAATTAATTTCAGATGGTAACAACATAAATGAACAAGCATTTGTTGGTGTTATTGCATTTTTTTCAATGGTATTTATTTTATTTGTAGATGTAATTACAGGTATTCTAAGTAAAGAACTAATAATTAAAGAATTTATCTTTGATGGATTTATGATTCTTACATTAGGTGCTTTTGGTATCACAACGGCAGGTAGAATTTTATCTTTAAAGAAAAAGGTAGAAGAAAAAAAAGAAGAAGAAAATAATAACGAAGAATTAGGATAATTATGGTACTTAAAAGAGGAGACAACAACGATGTTGTTAAACAGATTCAGATTGTATTAGGTGTAGACCCAATAGGAAATTTTGGACATAAAACAGAAGAAGCAGTAAAGGCTTTTCAGACTAAGAATGGATTAACTCCTGATGGAGTAGTAGGTCGTGCTACATTAGCTAAGATGGGTATTGTTGTAGAAAATAAACCTGTAGCATCTAAACCAACACCCGCCCCTAAATATACAGGAGAGCAAGTAAAAAAAGCAGTAGCATCAAAAGGATATAAGTGGTTTGAAGGAGGAGATTATATGTTAAATATTATAGGAGTACGTAACTCTTCTACAGGACAGAAGGTAACTAACTCATTTGATGACAATATAACTTTAACTTACACTGTTAATGGTGTAGAGCATTTTCATTGTTGGTCAGCAACAACTGATGCGGGAACTAAAGGCGTTATGCAGTTTGGTAACAAAGCAGGAGTTGCAAGACTTGTTGAAGGTCAGTACATTGATTCTCACATTATTAGACTTCATGCAGGTAAGTATGAGGCATTAGGACAAAATAAACCTGTTAAAGTATTCCGTGATGCTGACCGCAACATGGTATTTGCTGAGGATAAAATACAAGAAGGTTTGTTCGGTATAAACATCCATAAAGCAGGTACAGATTCTACGTTTGTAGAAAATTGGTCAGAAGGGTGTCAAGTATTTAAGAAATCTAAAGACTTTGAAGAATTTATGGCTATCTGCCGTAAAGCAAGAACTGCAAATGGAAACAAGTTTACTTATACATTGATTGAATCAAACGATATTATTTAGTGGGTAGTGAACACTTCTAACTTCACGCACTTTGAAATAAAGGAATAAATGTTAAATTTATAAATTCAATCGAATGAGCCAAACAATGAAATTACAAGTAAGAGAAACCGCAGAAGGTATGATGAGCGTTTTGAAAGAGCAAATTTTCATATTGGCAACATTTGTTGCTACAATTTTTAGTCCTGTAGTACCAATGGTGGCAAGTGTTTTGCTATTTATTATTTTAGACACAGTAACAGGATTAGTAAAAGCTAATTACGTTAAGGAATCAAGAAATAGTAATTCAATGAAACGTGGATTATTACCAAAATTAATTATTTATACAGCTTGTATTTTAGTAGTTTATATTGGTGACAAATATATTACCAACGAATTTGTAAGGCACTATTTTCTATTTGACTATTTGCTCACAAGAGTAGTCGCACTAATTCTTATTTTCATTGAAATATGGAGTATTGATGAAAATTTCAAGGCTATTTTTGGTAAAAGCCTTATTGATTACTTCAAAAAGTTTATTAACATTTTCAAAGATTTCTTGAGAAAGAAATTGGATAATCAAAGCAATTAAAATGGCGCTTTCAACAACACAGAAAATCGGTATTTGGACAGGGGTAGTAGCCTTGTTAGGTTTTACCGCATTTAGAATTACCAAGTTAGTCAAACAACTTCAGGATTTTAAACTGATTTTTAAAAAAATCAAAGTAAATAAATTCAATACCAAAACATTGGATTTCAACGTTTTTTATGACTATCAAAACAATAGTCCACTCACCATTAGATTGTCCTCTCAAGAGTATGACATCTATGTAAATGGCAAGTACATTACAACGATGAAAAACTATGCGGAAAATGTGCTCAAAGCAAATTCTACAAGCGCTTTAGGATTTAATGTACTTATTGACCTTCCTGAACTTGATGAAAAAATACGAGCCAACTACTACGATATGCTCCTTGACCCGCAATCAGTAGCCTTAACTTTTGATATGAAGTTTAAGGCACGATTTGGGTTCTTAAATATCCCTTACCGATATAAGTGGGACACAAACTTAAAGCAGGTGCTTGGGTGGTATCTTCCAATGTACAGAAAGTAATTTTTACCTTCTTATCATTTTTTTTAATTTATGTCATTCAACAGTTAAAAATTGTTTACTTTAGCCAAAACAAATAAATAAGAATGTTATGTTAGAAAGTCTTTTAGGTGGCTTAGTTGACAAGGAAAAAGCTACACGTGAAACAATTACAAACAGTTTTGAGGATTTTGCAGAAGAATTAGGAGTTTCCCATAAAGAAATGTTCATAATGATTGTACCGATTAACGAAGGTTTTGATTTCGCAGTTCATTTATACAAAATTGAAAAGGACGGCAGAAAAGTCCATGTTCGTGAAGTTCCTTTAAAAGAAATTACAGGGTAATGAATAAATCTTTGAAGCTAATTATTTCAGGTGTTTTAGCAATTTTAGTTGTCATATTTATTTTTATTATGATACCTGCAAATTCGCCTGAAAAGCCTCTTCAAAGCTATTTAAAAAAGGAAAATAATCGGCTAAAAAAGAAAAATGATAGTCTTAGTTTGATTATTAAGAAAAACGATTTTATCTTTAACGAAATGTCCCGAACAATTGTCGAAATGGCAAACCAAAAAAGGGAAATTAAATACGTTTACAATGAAAAGTATAAAGAAATTCGTTTTTTTACTAATTCTCGTATCATCTTGGAATTCGACAGCATTTTCTCAAAAAGCAACATTCGTTAACGGTGACACTTTAATTTGTTTTTCTCAAAATCAATCCAAATTTATTTTGGAGCAAATTTATCGAATGGAAGAATTAGATACTTTGCTAAAAATACAAATTGCTGAAACCCAAATATTGAATTCTCAAGTTGAAATTTTGAAAGAAAATTTAACTCTTTCAAAT
>JBIPOO010000015.1:0-32089 GCA_044379045.1 Saprospira sp. | reverse complement strand
GGGTATTGGCGGAAAAGGAAATGGTAAGCCAAACACTTTTATCTCTGATGCTACAAAAATAATTGTGGAGGAAATGGAAAAACAAGATGTAAAAAGGTTCATCGCTATGAGTAATGTTGGTGCGGGAAATAGTCGGTCTTTTCATCCCTGGTTTTTTACAAAATTTATTCTCCCCTATTTTATGAACTGGCTAAAGGTAATTATCGATGACAAAAACCGAATGGAGCCTATCATTATGAATTCTGAATTGGACTGGACCATTGTTCGATGTCCAAATATTGTGGACAAAGCCCCAAAAGGAAAAGTCAACGCTACGCTCGATGGCAAAGGATTGAAATTGTCAGTCACTTTGGTCGATATGGCTGAGTTTATGTTGCATCAATTATCGGATAGTTCATATTCCCATCAGGCACCTTCAATTAGTAATTGAAATGAAAACATATTTAATTATGATTACAATCCTAATTAACAGCATGACATCTGCAGCACAAAGCACTTTTATCCATACCAAAATTGGAAAAATAGCCATTCATAAAACAGAGCGCACTAGCAATAATCTTCCTATCATCTTACTTCATGGAGTTTATTTCGACCATCATTTGTGGGATGAACAGCTAAAGCAAATTAAGGACAGAACTGTCATTGCGATTGATATGCCGCTTCATGGCGAAAGTCGTGAGATTATAAATGCGGATTGGTCCCTGAATGATTGTGCTGATATGCTCATCGAAATTTTGGATAGTTTGAAAATCTCAAAAGTCATTGCAGTGGGACATTCCTGGGGAAGTATGACAATTCTTAGGGCAGCCAATAAATATCCTCAAAGATTCGAAAGTATTGGCTTGTGTAATATGCCTTTTGAAGCTGCATCTCCAAAACAAAAAAGAACGTTCAAACTTCAACACATGATGTTGATTTTCCGAAAATTTTATACAAAACAAGCCGCTAAATCCTTGTATGGAAAATCCTCATTGAAGCAAAATCCTGATTTGCTCAAACAGCTTCAACGTTCAATGAATATTCTTTCAATCAAAGACATCAAGCAAACGGACAAAAAAGTCATTATAGATGCAGCGGACGCAAGCTCCTTAATCCTAAGTTTAAAAGTAAAAGCAATCGCACTCAAAGGAAAAGAAGACTATGTTCCAACAGCCCCAAATATTGAAACTATCATCGTTGAAGGTGGTCACATCAGTCCGCTCGAACAGCCAAATGCAGTATCAGAACTGATAAAAAAACTGTTTGAAAAATAGAAGTAACTTCGATTCAAAAACCACGCACACAGGAAAAACATCATTTTGAAGGATTTCTGAATAAATTATAATTGTAACTTCAAAAGCCGGAATAAACCAGAAAATGCCACATTAAAAAATTCTAATGACAACACTAACTGAAAACATCAACCAAATCATCGATTTAACCTCAGCCGAAGTTGCTATCATAGAAAAAGCTTTTGATGTTTTAGAAATTCCAAAAGGAACAGATTGGATTAAACAAGGTAAAATCTGTAATCAGGTAGGATTTGTTGTATCCGGAAAGCTCAGGTATTATTACATCAACGCTGAAGGCAATGAAATAACCTGTTATTTTGCAACACCTGAAAATTTCATTTCGTCCTTCACTAGCTTTTTAACAAATACCCCAACAAACGAAAATATAACGGCTTTGGAAGATAGTGTTTTGAGGGTAATTTCAAATGAAGACCTGGAGTATTTGTCAGCATTAATTCCGAAAATGCATATTTTCAGACGAATAATTGCCGAGAATCTTTTCATCACTATGGAAAAAAGAGTCGCTATGTTGCAATCTCAATCGGCTTATGAACGCTATGAGAAAATGCTAAAAGATAATCCTGATATCATTCTTAGTGTCCCACTTCAATACACTGCTTCTTTTCTTGGTATAACAGCACAGCATTTAAGTAGATTAAGAAAAGATTTACTAAAGTGATTTCTTAACATTTGTTCAGAGCATTTTGAATTTTTCATGGAATCTTTGTTCAAATTTAATTTTAAAATAAAGCATAATATGAAAAAATCAGTTCTACTCATCTGCATACTTAGTATGCTAACGATCAATATTTTTGCTCAAAACGAGCAGAAAGAAAGCAAATTTGGACTTGAAACAGATATTATTTGGCCCTTTGTAGCACAGGCTACTCGAACACATTTCACAATCAAGCTTTGGCAAAAAGGGCATTTACGTGGGGATCTTTGTGTTGGTCTAAATATAGATTTCCCTAGAGATCGTGAAACAGAAGGTCGTTTTGCTGACTATAGTTTGGCAAGTGGATATAGACAGTACTTTTGGAAAGGACTGCATTTGGAATTTTCCCAGACAACAGGCCTCGGTGTGCTGCAAAATCATGTAAGCACAGGAAAGACGTATAACAGTTTTGATTGGTTAGTTAGCGGATACATCGGCTACAAGTTTGAGTTTGCCAAAAAGAAACTTTATGTGATACCGCAGTTTGGAGTTGCCGGAGTGGTCTATAAATCAAATCCATGGCCAATCTTTGAGGATAATACGCTTAGCAAACAGGTTGGTGAATCTCCCTTTATATTGGGAACATTGAGGTTTGGATATAATTTTTAAAAAATTAAATAACGCGATGAAAAGATAAACGATTATTGGCGCTAAAGGAACAATACCGGGTAAGAGCTATATTATTCCCCAAAAAACAGCGTCAATACCTTAATCTGCCCCAAATATTTACAAATGCTGGGGTAAATTAAAAGACTTAGTCAATTAAAAGAAAAACATAAGGACTTAATGAGCGCGGACAAACAAGATTCAATTTCATAAATTTATATTGCAGAGGACTTCGGTCCTCTTTTTTGTTTATCACTTTATTACATCTTCTTTTATCCATAAGTCGAGACATTTTTCCATTCCATTTAAATAAGCGTTTTTGTTTTATTAACTTTGCTTCACACCACCCATTATAGTTTAAAAATGACATACAATCTATATCAAATCGACGCATTCACCGACCATATTTTTGGCGGAAATCCTGCCTGTGTAGTGCCCCTTGACTATTGGTTGCCCGACGAAATTTTACTAAAAATAGCCAAAGAGAATGCCGTTGCCGAAACAGCCTTTTTTGTTGACAAAGGAGCAAAAATTCATTTAAGGTGGTTTACACCCGAGATTGAAATGGATTTGTGCGGGCATGCCACCTTAGCAACAGCACATTGCCTAAAAACCATACTTGACTACCCAAAAGATGAAATTGTTTTTGAAACCTTGAGTGCAGACTTAATTGTTAGTGTCGAAGATGGGCTATACAATATGGACTTCCCTTCTAGAATGCCTGTCACTGCTGTTTTGCCTCCCGAAATTTTAAATTCCTTAAGCATTCAACCCAAAGAAGTTTTAAAATCGAGGGACTATGTGTTGGTTTATGAAAATGAATCCGACATTAAAAATATTCAAATCGACCGGCAATTTTTCGACCAAATAAACCTTGGCACTGGAGGCGTTATTGTTACAGCTATTGGAGATAATTGCGATTTCGTTTCAAGATTTTTTACACCACAGGCATCAATTTTAGAAGATCCTGTGACCGGTTCTGCACATTGTTCCTTAATTCCCTTTTGGTCCAAAAGACTCAATAAAACAGCACTTTATGCGCAACAATTATCCGATAGATTGGGTAAATTGTATTGCCAATACAAGGGCGACCGTGTGATTATTAGTGGACATGCTAAAACTTATTCCATAGGAAGCTTTTGGATAGATTAAAAAACGAAGCAAAGCGAAACAAAAAAATGATCATTATAAAAACGAGCCTGATTTGATGTTTTGCATTAAAACTCTAGTTGAAACTTAAAAAATCTTCACACCGAAATTTAATTTTATAAATAGCATAAACTATATTTGTTTGTAATATTTTAGACACTGTTTACATTTGTAAAAATGATAAATAACATTTCAAATTTTAATGCCTGTTAATTATAACTTCAAAGGATGAAAAAAATACTCATATTCGCTATTTCCTGTACTTTTGGACTTAATCTAAACGGACAAAATCAAAAGGGTCAAAGCATTCTCGGAGAGGCAACAGGAGATAACTCTGGAATTTCTGTTAGTATGCCAACACCAAACACGGTTGCAATTGGTGCAGAGGGGAATGACGGCAACGGGAATAATTCGGGTCATGCTCGAGTGTACTCATGGAATGGAATAAATTGGGTACAAAAAGGTCAGGATTTAGATGGTGTAGCTGCTACTGATTTTTTTGGAGCTTCATTATCAATGCCAGATGAAAATACTATTGGGATAGGTGCAAGAGGAAACGATAATGCAGGACTTGGAAGAGGTCATGCAGGCGTTTTTACCTGGGATGCCATTAACAATCTATGGGTTCAAAAGGGTAATTACATTGACGGTGAGGCAAATTTAGATAATTCGGGCAGAACTGTTTTTATGCCGGATGAAAATACTATCGCTATTGGTGCCCCAGACAATGATGGAAATGGATCTAATGCCGGACATGTAAGAATTTTTGTCTGGAATGGTGTTAATTGGGTACAAAAAGGTACGGACATTGATGGTACAGCTGCCAGCGACTTTTCTGGAAATTCTATTTCCATGCCTGATGCGAATACAATAGCTATTGGAGCTGTGGCTAACGATATAAATGGCAGCAATTCAGGGGAAGCAAGAATTTTCAGATGGAATGGAACAAACTGGGTTCAAAAGGGGCTTTCCCTTTATGGCGATGCCATTGATGACAATTTCGGGCAATCGGTCTCTATGTCCGATTCTAACACCATTGCAGTGGGTTCAGACAAGAATGACGATGCAGGGACTAGTGCAGGAAAAGTTAAAATTTTTAGCTGGAATGGAAACAGTTGGGTTCAAAAAGGCTCAGACATTGTTGGGGATACTGTTGGTACACTATTTGGGGCTTCGATTAGCATGTTTAACCCTGATGTAATATCCATTGGAGCGATTGGTAATCCAACTGTAAATCCCGGACGAGTTAGGGTTTTTTACTGGGACGGAACAAGTTGGTTACAAGCTGAAAACAATATTGATGGCGATTTTGCTGCTGATGGTTTTGGAAGATCCGTGAGCATGGGATCAAATAATACAGTAGCAATTGGCGCAAACTTTAATAACCTAAATACAGGACATGTAAAAGTATATCAGATTTGTATACCAGTAAGCAGTTCTCAGAATTTGACAGCCTGTGATTCTATTTCATGGATAGATGGGAATACCTACACCGCCTCAGGCACATATTCTTATCAAACAATTTCAACTCTTGGTTGCGATAGCACTGTTGTCCTGAACTTGATAATTAATAATAACACTTTTTCTGCCCAAAATGAAATTTCACAAGACAGCTTTTTGTGGTCAATAAACGGTCAAACCTATAATCAAAGTGGTTCATATACTGCTATTATTCCAAATACAGAAGGATGCGACAGCATAATAACCTTGAACCTGACGCTTTCCTTTACAAGTATTCACGAATATAATAATTCAGAAATCACCATCTCTCCTAACCCAGCTTATGAATTCATTAGTTTAAATGTAAATCCATCCTTAATTGGAAAAGAATTTCTCATTTGCGACCTCATAGGTAGTGTTATTATTGATGGCAGAATTGACTCAGAAAACACTCAAATATCTATTATTTCCATCCCATCTGGCGTATATTTTTTCAGCATATCTGACACAGTGGGGAAGGCAATTAAAATTGTAAAGCAATAAGTAGAAATTTTAGTAATTCAAACACATTATATGTAAAAAATTCACATGTAACATATACTACGGCGAATAAATAGCTGAAAACTTAGCTGCAATTTATTAGGATTATAACATACAAACTAAACATAGATTATCTACCATCATCTTGCAGCTTTTCAGTAAATTCTTGTATGCAAAAAAATATAATTCTCCTTTTTACACTGACTTTTTTACTTCATTTCGAAGCCTTTGCAGATTTACATCCATACTATATTCGCATCGATATTAGTGCCCCAAAAACAAGGTTTACCAATTCTGAAATAGTTCAGCTCAATGTAAGTTTGAAAAATCTAGATGCCTCCCGACATAGTGTTATGACTCCAGGGAATCAAACAAAAGGCAAAAAAATGATCTATTTTTCCTGGTATAAGGTAGATGAAAAGAACTTCTATACCGAAGTGCATCGCGATTCCAGAGAAATTTTGATGGACACTACTGCAAAAGGGAATTACTCATCAAAATATCTCGAACCAAAGGACTCTATAACCCTAAGTTTTTTTCTAAATGATAGCGCCAATGCAAAGCGCCATATCTATTCTTCTTACAATGTACCAAAATTAGCCCCCGGCAAATATAAAATCCTTGCTTGGTATTACCCCTGGGATGAAGAAAATGCAAAGTATTATTTTAATAAAATAGACTGGAAAGAGGAATATGCCGATTCTATTGTAAATTCCGAATTATTGGACCTTCCCTATTGGGGATACCAAAGCAGCTATTTCGATGTTGAAATAGTAGAACAGGCGACAGTAGAGACAATTTCGATTTACACGAATGCATGTCCAAAAAACTGTCATTTTTGTCATGCAATAGAGAAAAATCGCTGGAATAAAGTGGAAGGAATCATTCGTAAGCAATCCTCACAACGTTCAAAATTTAAACTAAAAACTAAGAAATTTGGCAATTGGCATAAAAATCATCGCAAGGTGGCATATTATGGCCCCTATCCCGATGCTATTCTGTCTAGTCTACCATCTTATACAGGAATTGAAATTATTTTTAAAAATTCAAAGGGATATCATTACTACGCTTTGGGTTGGCAAATTGGTAAAATAAATCGCTGCATAAGAACATTGAATTTTATAACAAGTAACTTATTTCGATTTCGCTTTAGGGATTCAAGACTGGATTATTATTACCTAAAAAAAATGCAGCGATGGTAATAACTGAAGAATTTACTAATCATCACACCTAAACAGCTCTGTCCTGCATCTTCTTCCAAAAATAGAACATGAAACTGCTACCTTTTATCCTTTCACTTATTTTCGGAATTCAACTAATTGCACAACCAGGTGACCCCGAATTGCTGATGCTAGCAGAAAACCGTCGCAGAAACGAACTCATTGAGCAATTAAAGAATGACCCCAAAAACCCAAAATTACTTTGGGAAAAAGTCAATCAGGATTTCAGACATTTAAACATTGATTTTTATAGGGCTCCAAATCGAAATCATCAGACAGAATTAACAGCATATTTTAGTACGAGCGCAGCTCAACTCGATGAACTAATTGGCATAACGCCCGAAAACCCCAGGCTTTACTTACTTCGAGCGCGTTATCATTATTATTATAGCGATGTTTACCGCGCGATTGAAGATTTTTCAAGGGCGCTTGAGTTATCGAATGCAAGGGAACTTAGATCGGAAATTTATCATTTGCTGAGCATCTGTTATTATCATATTGGCATAGAGCAATTGCCACTCGACATGGAAAAGTCTTTGGAATATATCGATTCGGCAAATAGTCTGCACGGCAATTCAATCGAGCCCTATTACAGCAATAAAATCTATTATTTGAAACTAGCTAAAAAAGAAGATCTGCTTTTTGAATATTATAAAACTATTGCCATAAAATACCTCGATGCCTGCAAGGATGAAAAAGAGGTTAAACTGTATCGTTTCAATGAAAACTTTGGCAGATCACTCATTCATTTATACCAATTAGCCGACTATTGTTACAAGAATAAAAAACATCAAAAAGCCATTGAGATATTAAATGTTTGCATTGATGCATGCCCTCGTAATAAAGCAGGAAAAGCAATGCCAAATTGGGAAATTGTATGTTGCCACTACCTTTTATCGAAAATTTACAGGGAGCCCGAAATTGATGATTATGAAAAAGCCGTTGAGCATATCCTATTGACAATCGATGAACCAAAGAGCTGGATGGTCGATGAACATGAACTAAAAAAGGACCTCGATTTTTTCCTGGAAAGATCGCCCAACAATGCCGACTTACAGCTAGCAAAGGCTGTTTATATTTTTAAACTTTCCTGGTTGGGCAGTAGAAATACTGAAGAATACCTGAGAGAAAACATGGATCCTTTGCTGGAAAAAGCCATTAAATTGGGTAGCCAGAGCCATAAAATCCCCCTGATGCTAGCAATAAGAAACAGGGTTTTCAAACATCATGACGAAGCTTTAATCTATGCCGAAGAAGCAGTAAAACTAGATCCCGATAATTATAATTGTCAATCGGAACTGATTGAAGTACTGAGAAATTTTCCAAAAACGGAAGAATCGGTTTTCAAAGAAATGAGAAAAAGAAATGAAGAACTTTTTTACGACCAAAAACCCGATTTTGATAAGATTGCTACAATGATACAGGGACTTTAATCTGCTATCTCCTTAATTCATATTTTAAAAATCTGACTTGCTATTATATTTTAGTATTATCTCAAAAATGCATTACAAAGAACGATATCATAAATTACTGGAGCTCTTAAACAGCAATGAAAAAGAGCCTATGGAAGATGCGGTTTTACTTATTGCAACAGAAAAGGACATTAATCTGATTAAAATGATTTGGACAGAGCGACATTATATAGATTTTATAAATTATCGTTTAGTACCTTTTTTTCAGAAAAACCCAGCTATTTATGAATTTTTCTGTTCTGTACTTTCTAGGGAAGATTTGGTAAGTATCGAACAATGGATGAGTTGCGATATTATCCCATTATGGAAAGAAACTTATTTTACTGAAGCGTTTTTCTTCTTTCATGCTAACCAATTTGCCCAAAAGTATTTAGTCAAGGATTTTCCTATAATAGATGCCTCTATTATTCAAAGCAGAGAAAATATTTGGTCAGGCAAAATTGAAAAAGGTGAAATAATAGATAATGCAATAGGCTGGTCATTTGAAAAAAATTTGGAAGAGTATGGCCCCGCTTATAATTTTGAAGCTGAAGAATGGAAAGCTATTGCTCATCATCCCGAATTCAGCTTGAAAATTGTACTCAAGTCAGTTTCAAGGTCTGATGACTGGGCAAAGGGTTGGGCAAAAAAACTGCCTAAATGAAATAAAAAAAAAGGGCAAAGCTAAATGCTCTACCCTTCGAGATTTTTTATAAATTTAATACTAATAGGTTATCTCCAATTTGGAAGATTTGATGGTAGTAGTGGCTCTGGAATAGGCGTGGCAAATCCCTAAACCAAATGAAAATACATCACAATCACCGTATACTACAAACTTTTTACCCTTAAACTGGCTTATATCAATTACATCCTCATAGTCGCGTTCTCTTTTTTTTCTTGCACCCCATAATATTGTCGCAGCACATGAAATTTTTTTTTCTTTTACAGATGTAACAACATTACAAAAAGGAATGCAAAAGCATATATCGCTGTAGCATTCAGGATTACATTCTATTCCTGAATACATTTTATTGTATGCTGTTGAACCAGCCGCACTACCTACCGCAATTGCTTCTACTTTCGTACTAAATTTGTAGCTATTTTTAAGCAAGATTTTTTGTGCATTTGGCAATAGATAGTCACCATAAATTGCAGAAGCTGCACTGCAATTTCCAGCTGATGTGGCTGTAGCCTTAGACTCAGCGCTGTTTGTTGTTAAGGTTATTTTGGTACTACCAATTAAAGCGCAGTCTTCTTCTGACATTGTTTTAAAATCCTTAATTTCAACAACTTCAGTAGTGCCCACAGGTCTATTTTGCATTTTATCTGCATTTTCTGTATCGGGTTCCTTATTTTCAACAAAAATTGCAAAATTGTCGAGTAGTTCAAAATTATAGTTCTTGTATTTTCTTTTGAGTTTGGTGATAAAGGCACTAAAATTTACTCCCGATTTCTGAACAATCAAAGTATATTGTTTCAAATATATCTTTTGATAATCTTTAAGCGCTTTTTCTCTCTCATCCTCATTCTCGATTTTGCTTACCTGTGTAAGTTTATCCAGCATTTCTTTCATTAAGTTTGGATTTTCTTTTTTGAAAGTAGCTTCAATTTTTTTATTGTAGGTTTCCATCTCTTTACTAATCTCCTCATTTATTTTATTAAATTCGGCATCTTCTTGTCTCTGTGCAAAAAGATTAAAAACCAGACTTACAAAGAGAAACAATAGCAAGTTCTTCATAATTGTTAAGATTTAAAAAGTTTATATTTAATATTCTACAATAATCTTTATTGATTCTATTACAGCTATGGATCTGGAGTATCCTCCTCCAAATTCAATATTATTTTGAGATTGTGCAGCATAGAAAAATTCTATTTTTCTTCCTTTATATTGACTAGCATCGAAAGAATACTCTATTTTTCTATTCCTTTTCTTAACTCCAAAAGATGTTGTTACACTATATGATATGTTTGGATTTAAATAATCATTGCAAATGTTAGAAACTAAAAGACCGTTCCTACTTAAATTAGACATACAATCAAATCCAATTACACCATGAACGAATGCCTTAGCAGAACCAGCACTAAAAGCCTGTACTCTAAACTTATACCTATATGTTATATCGACAGTTACTTGCTTTGCATCAGCTGGAATTTGGTATGAAGACTTTAAACATGCATAAGAACGACATGTACCCTTTAAATAAGTTTCTGAAATAACCTTAGCACTATTACTTTCAAATTCTTGTGAGGCATGATCGTCACAATCTTCATCTACCACTTGTTTAAAATCTTTTATCTCTATGATTTGGGTAGTAGAAGATGGATTAGATTTCCTTACAGCACCTGTTGGGTTAGAATTATTTTCTACATGAATGGCAAATCCTTCGACTTCAAACTTATAATTAGAATACTTCTTTTTAAGTTTGTTTGCAAATGACTTAAGATCAACTCCTGCCTTTTTAGCAAAATAAGTATATTGTTTTAGATATTTCTTTTCAAATTCCTCAATTGCTTTGTCCATCTCAGTTTCATCCTTAATCTTACTAATTTGGGATGCCCTTTCCTGCATTTGTTTGAACAAATCGGGATTCTCTTTTTTGAAAACAGCTTCAATTTTTTTATTGTAGGTTTCCATCTCTTTACTAATCTCCTCATTTATTTTATTAAATTCGGCATCTTCTTGTCTCTGTGCAAAAAGATTAAAAACCAGACTTACAAAGAGAAACAATAGCAAGTTCTTCATAATTGTTAAGATTAATGTAATTTAAATTTAATATTCCCGAAATACAATAAAGAAACCCAAAAATACTATTCCTTAATACAACGACAAGAATGATAGCCCTGTTTTCCATGATATACTCTCCTAATTGTATGATCGGCATCGAAAACACGTCCCCAGGCATTATTGCTATCTTTTTCAGTCGAGGACCAGAAAGACGCGTAAAATCCGGCAATACCAGTATCAGAATCCCCAATAAACAAATGCCCTGCAGGATATGCATTAAAACACAAACTATTGGTTCCATTGGCATTATTGTACCAACCTGAAATTGATTTCAATGATTTGCCATTAGTACTACCTACCATCTTTATAAAAATTGACCATTCATCATCTGTTGGAATTCTCCAACCCTTGGGACAAACAGTTTTGATTTGTTCCCAATTATACAAACGCCCATATATTCTATCAAGAGAAAAATTAGTACTTCTGGATTCGGGATGATTGTACCTCACATTTTCCAGCATCCAAGTCTGATTGCCATATTTTTTATAATAATACTTCTGCCCATCGCGTCTATCAGTAAAAAACTGGGTATTGCAAGATTTATCTTTTATAAATTTTGGTTTTTTGTAATTTTTCAAATCAACATTAGGGATATTCGGTTTAAACTCAACATCCTGTGATTTTAAAATTATGGCCGTAAACATGCATAGTATAAACAATAAATTTTTCATTTTAATATTTGTTAGAGTTTTAGACAAATAATAAATAGACAAAAAAACAGCACTCTATTTTTATTTTAAAAAATAAAAATAGAGATGCTGCTGTAAATATACAATTCAACATTTCGTAATACAAAACCTTACTTTTTCTCAAGCGTAATTTCCGCGCTTGTAGATTTCAGCATAAGTTTTTTACCATCTTCAAAAAAACCACCTTTGAATTTACTCGTCATAGTTGTTGTACCATCACTGGTTTTATTTGAAATGCTAACTTTGAGTTCACCATTTTCTACAACATAGCTACCTTTACCCATACCACCGTTACCGTAGGTCTTGTAGATGGTAGCTTCATCTTTTGTAAATTCGAATGTCTGGACCATCAAACTATCCTTAGAGTAACCCATAGCATCAATAACTTTCCATTTGCCAATCAGCTTTTCAGAGGTCATGGTATCGTATTTTACTTCAGGTTCTGAATTAGTTTTCACTTGAGCTGTATCTTGTTTTTGCTCCGGAGTTTCTTTGTTTTCTGTCTTAGTGCCACCACAGGCAATAATTGACACTACAATAGATGTAAAAAATAAATACTTGATCATGATTTAAAAGTTCTAGAGTTTAACCAAAAATTAATAAATATTCATTGGATTAGTAGCTTTGCAAGACTTTCCAAGTTTTTCATCAATTAATTTATTCAATTCTGTTGCGTCTTTATATTTTTCTTTCATTTTAGCAACAAGTTCTTCTAGCGCTTTTTCAGATTTAATTCTGCCTTCTTCGCCCTTAGTACCTTGTGATCTGAATTTCATGCCTTCACAAGCTAAATCTGCCACTTTTTTTGCATCACCTTCAACACCGCCGCCACCGCCGTCACCACATGAAGCAAAAAGAAATAAAGTTGCTGATAAAAAAATCGTCTTTTTCATGTTTTTAAAATTTAAAATTGTTAAAAAATAAATGAATTAGGACTTTCATTTGGGTGTATGAAAGTCCCGGAATTTGGGTAATTAAATTTAGCGATTGATATTTTGACAAGGGAAGTCATATCCGAAACCCTTATCTAGATTTCTGTATTCCCAAACAGAAGCTTCGTAAGCATTATTTACAAATTTCTGAGTAACTCTCCCAAAGGTGTATTCACAAGTACCATCTTTTGTTGTATAAATTACAGTGTATGTTCTTGATCTGTAGTCATTGACCGTAACAACTTTACCACCAACATATACATCTTTTGTATGAACTGTCCATTGTGTAGCATCTGAAATAACTCTATTTATTTTGGTACCCGCAGGTTTAATTGAATTATAGTAAGCAGTAATCTGAGCTTCGAAAGCAGGATCTTTTGCTTTTACGGGTGGTGGTGTCAATAAAGTATATTTTAACTTTTTATCTTTTTCATACATTTCAGTAATGATACCAGGACCATCAGTAATATCAAAATTTATAGTACCTTCTGAATATACTAAGCCATCTGTTTCTAATACAAATCTCAATTTGTTATTTTTATAAGGCAACTTTTCAAGGCCTTTTGCTGGACTAAAAAATTGAGGTGTAAAAACAAACTCTTTTCCGTGCTTGTAAGGATCTACCAAAAAATAAAATCCATAATGACCATCCGTTGATTCGTCGCTAAAGTTTATAACAATATCAATCCTTGCTCCCTTTTCATCATATACACTAATATTCGTTTTTATGTCATCCATTTTAGTAAAGGGGTGATAAATCATTCCATACACAAATTCATTGCCTTTAAAACTATTTTTGAAACTAGCTGTATTTTCTTGTTTGGGTTTAATTTCACTGTTCGAAAACACAATATTCCCAAGATTTTTTTCATGCACAGCACTTGCCGAAAGTTTGGTAATATTTGCTTTCGATTCAGTAAGGAAGCGTCTGTAAGATTCATATCTTGGTTTGAAAGCACCGTGATTTGGATTAAACTTCAGAATTTCTTCGCTAAGTTCAACCATTGTTTGAGAGATAAGGTAAACCAAAGAGTTATTTTTCTTGGCTGCATGTGCATCGGCAACAGCTTTAAAAATAGCATCATTATATTTTGCCCATGTTTCGTCGTTGCTAGCTTCAAGCTTGGTTAAAATTTCCAGCTGATCTTTGCTATTTTCATCTTTTTGTAGGATAGCCTTATACTCTGCAATATTAGTTTTCAAATCAAGCTGATTAAGAGACTTTATTACTTGCTTACTTCTATATGTTAAGTCTTTAATTGTCCAGGGGGATAAATCGTATTGACAGCAATAAAGCATATTTTCGCCAATGATTTTAAGTGCATCCTTTGCATCACGACCCTTATTTTGTTTCTTTTCGGCATCAGCAAGAGTTGTCTTTATTTTATCATTAAAGGCATTTAACTTTTTTTGTTGTTCTTCTAGTTCTTTTTTTACGTCTTCAATTTTGATTTTAGGACAGTTATTTTTTTCTAAAGTTTGTATTACTTTATTAAAAAATCTAATGCTACTAAAATCTTCTTTGACAGAAAGGTTTAATTTACCATCCGATTCCAGGTATTTATTATAATCATATTCCAAAGTTTTTAGGTTACTCTGTGATTCCTGTCTAGCAGATGTTAAATCCATTTCAGCTGCATCACATGCTCTTTCCTCATCTGTTTTGGGTTTGTAACCAGACTGTTGTGTCTGATTATTTTTTTGCTGCATCGCATTTTTTTGGGCATCTCTGGTATTCGTACTTTGAGTTTTGTTGGTCGTCTTGCCTAAGTTAAGTTTAACATTTGGCAACTGTGCACTTACACTGCTTGCAAAAAATGCTATAAACAATATAAAAACTGCATTTTTCATGTTTTTCTATATATTTTGGTTATGGAATTAGTGCACTTGAATAGCTTTCTGTTTCAAATGCCAAAATGGTTCCCAAATATATAGTTAAAAAAACATATAAGAAGAGCAAATCAGGTAATCTAGTCAATATATTAAGTGAATACCCTTAAAAATTAGGTGAATTTTTAAAGGCATCAAAAAAGCATGAGAATTTGTATTTTCAAAAGGTTATATTATCATACATTCCACTCAAAAAGGCTATTGAATCAAAATAAATTAGCAAATTTGAGATGGCTTTTATTTAAAGAACAAATATTTTTTTTACAATTAGTAGATTGCATGTGCGTACTTAAAAGAATAACATAATACATTAATAAATAAGTTGTTAAACTTATGCATGATATTATTTTTGATAAAATATACCTAATAAATACTTTTACTAAAAAGAAGATTTCCGGCTCAAATAAGTTTCATTTAGTTTCAATATACAAGGACAATAAAGGATCTTTATGGTTTGGCACATCTGATTACGATTATTTAAGTTTAACGGGAAAAGCTTTGAAAGATTCAAAATCTAGCAAAAAAGAACAGACAAAAGCTCGTCCTGAAAATTAGCCTCCATCAAAAAAAATAATTAATGTAACAAATAGCAACCATGATAGAAGCAATTGAACAATTATTAGCACAAATTAAAACTGGGAAACTAACTGAATTAGCAATTCAACAGCTAACGGATAGCATTCGCTTAAGCATAAAAGAAGATCCTTCAAAAGGGAAAGAACTTGGAGAATTGTTAAGCCGGATTAAACAAGCATCAAAAGCAGAAAATCTTCACACAGCACTGAATTGGGTGCAAGTGAGAAATGGATTTCTTGCAATTGGACATAAACCAGGAGGAAAGATTTCTTTTGGTGGCCTTAAAAATGAAGGCACAACGGCTGTACTTACTTTACTGCATGAAAATGAGGGTGCTGCTGCAATAGGAAAACAGACAGAGACTGTAAACATAGCCTGGATATGGTTTCCCTTTTCTGCCTCCAGGCCGCATGAAGGCGAAGCTATTACTGAGGTTTATAATTTATATAAGCAGCTATCCGACCTAATTATTAATGGTTCAAAAATTTATATCCATTGTTCTGCTGGCATACACAGAACAGGCATGATTACTTATGGTTTTTTACGATTTCTTGGAAAGAGTCGGACTGAAGCCTTTGAGATGCTTAAATCACTGAGGGAGGTCACTGCGGATCAAGTTGGAGCAGATCGCCTACTTTGGGCCGATCAGTTTGACAGCAATAAAGACAAACAAAAATAATTTAACGGAGCGACTGAGAAAATATTTACTTTTTATTTAGGACTCAAGTCCTCTTTTTTTATGAGCTTATACAAAGTAAAGCTTACAAATTGATAGGCATATTTCAAAAATCAAAGAAAAATAATCCTCAAAAAAAATTGAATCATTTAAAAGGGGCTGATTCGAAATTGATTATAAATTGTGAAAGTTTTTATAAATTTGCCATATTTCAATTAAAACGCTATACAATCTTATTTTTGCTAAGCTAATTCTTTAAAAACCAATAGGGCTGTATATTTAACCATTCACAAAGATGAGGTATATTTTAACTTTAAGCATTGTTGTATTTCTGCCCTTCCTATCCTACACACAGGGATTAAGTTACAAACACCCTTTTTCCGGATCATATTTTCCCGAAAAAATTGGTTCTTTTTTAATAATTGAACCCAAAATTTACGACAAAATTGGTTTGAATGTTGGAGTAGGATATAGTATTGCAAATGAAATTGAGCTGACAGAATTTATTTATCCGGCTACAGGTATCAATAAAAACTCATTAGCTGAGGAACATTATGAAGCATATAAAAAAGATGCACTTTTAGCCTATCACCCTGAGATACAAATAATTGAAGAACGCAATTTAATGCCCAATGGAAAAAATGGAAAATTCGGGAAATTCGAATACGAAGGCCTGTTTCATGGCGCTCAAAGAAAATTGATTTCTTATTTATACATTTTTGAAGATAAAGGTTGGTTTATTAAAATCAGAGCATCCTATACAATAGACAAAGATAAATCAGCAGAAAGGAAGCAAATATGCGATGAAGAGATTTTTAATTACATTAAACAAATACCCTGGCCAACAAAGGAAAGATAGAAATTGGTAATAACATGATGCTATATTCGATAATTTGCATTTTGCCCTTTTAAATTTCGATTTGATGCACAGCTATGATCACTAAATACTTTTCGAAGTTTAGCTATCTTTGTACCCTTAACCAAATCTCCAATTCTTGTTCCTCTGGATTTTTATAGCCGCTGCATCCTTACAGATTTTATACTGGGCAATATTTTTTGGCCGGCTTGCTTTTTTTAGCTCAAAGCAAGAAATTGCAAAAAAACAGCCCCCTGTTTCCATAATAGTTTGTGCAAGAAACGAAGCAGAAAACCTGCAAAACAACCTAAGCTATCTGCTTAGTCAGGAATATCCTGAATTTGAAGTAATTGTAGCTGATGACGATTCTAATGACAACAGTTTCGACATAATTCATAATTATTCGAATCAATATCCAAATTTAAAAGTAGTCCAGCTCAAAAATAAAAGTACTGGCGGAAAAAAAGAAGCATTATTAGAAGCTGTAAAAAAAGCTAAATATGACTGGCTGCTCATGACTGATGCAGACTGCAGGCCCGACAAAAACTGGATCAGCACAATGATACAAAATATCAGCAATGCAGAGACTGAAATAGTGCTTGCTTATGGCCCTTATCGCTCCTACCCGACCCTTTTGAACGCCTGGATCAGATTCGAGACCTTGCTTACGGCTATTCAATATTTTTCGGCTGCACTTTGGGGAATGCCTTATATGGGTGTAGGCAGGAATCTTTTGATAAAAAAATCGATTTGGTTGTCAAACTTATATGCACTGGAGAAAAATTCAGATCTGATGTCGGGCGATGATGACCTCATGGTGAATGCTGCAGCGAACAAAAAAAATACAGTAATCTGTTTAGAAAAAGAAAGTTTTGTTTTTTCGGAACCCAAACAGCAATTAAAAGCATTCTTAATACAAAAAAGCCGGCATTACAGCAGCGGCACAAGATATAAGACAATACACAAGTTATTCCTGGGTGCTTTCAGTTTGTCGCTCTGTACTTTTTGGCTATCAGCTCCAGTTGCTTTTTTTTATTGGCCAAAAGTTGTCATAATTTTTTTTATAGTAAGATTAATAGTTTTTTTAATCATCAACTACAAAATTTTGCGTATCTTGCACGAGCAAAAATTATTTTCAAAGCTGATTTTTTTTGATACTATACTTGCTTTTTACTATTTATTTTTTGCACCAACGCTTATAATTAAGAATCGTAAAAAATGGAAATAAATAATTTATCGGACAGAGCAACAGAGGATTACGAACTGGTTAAAAATGCTTTGAACAATAATAACAATGCCTATACTGTACTGATGGGGCGTTACCGCGATTCTATTTTTCATACCATGCTCAAAATGGTCAGAAACAATGAAGATGCTGAGGATTTGACAATTGAAGCCTTTGGCAAAGCCTTTCAAAAACTGCCCACCTATTCACCAAGTTTTGCATTCAGTACCTGGCTTTTCAAAATTGCCACCAATAATTGTATCGATTTTATTAGAAAACAACGCGTTAAAATCACTTCGATCGATGAGCCTGTAAAAGAGGACAGCGATGAGAATTTTGGACGCTTACTCAAAGCCAATTCACTCAACCCCGAGGAGCATTATATGATGGAACAGCGCGGTAGAATTCTGCGCAATATGCTCGACAAACTTAAGGGCAACTACCGACAGATGATTGAAATGCGCTATTTCGAAGAAATGTCCTACCAGGAAATCTCAGAAAAACTGAATCTCCCAATTGGTACGGTTAAAGCTCATTTGTTCAGAGCAAAGGAACTTTTGACTGAGATTTTTAAATCGAGCGAAGAAAAACTCTAATATTAAAGCCCTACATGCCTTTCGGAGTGGTATGAAGAACGCACTAAGGGACCACTTTCTACATAATCGAAGCCTTTTGCGAGACCAATCTCTTTGTACTCAGCAAATAGATCCGGATGTATATATTCGGCTACTTCTATATGCATTTTAGTTGGTTGCAGATACTGCCCCAAGGTGAGCACATCGCAGCCATGTTGGACCAGATGATCCATAGCTTCCAAAACATCTGCCTTTGTTTCTCCCAAACCCAGCATAATACCGGTTTTGGTTCTTTTGCCATATGCTTTTGTTCTTTGAATCTGTTCAAGACTGCGCTCGTATTTTGCCTGAGGGCGAACCATTCTGTAGAGTCTTTTGACTGTTTCCATATTGTGCGAAACAACTTCCTGACCACCTGAAATCATAAGTTCCAATGCTTCCCAGTTGGCTTTAACGTCTGGAATCAGGGTTTCGATTGTTGTGTCGGGGCAAGATTCTTTTACCAATTTCACTGTCTGATACCAAATTGATGCGCCTCTGTCTTTTAATTCATCGCGATTTACAGAAGTGATGACTGCATGTTTCACCTGCATAAGTCTTACAGCCTCGGCAACCCGACGCGGTTCATCTTCATCGTATTCAGTTGGACGGCCGGTTGCAACCGCACAGAAGGAACAGGAACGAGTGCAGACATTACCCAAAATCATAAAAGTAGCAGTTCCTTCGCCCCAGCATTCGCCCATATTAGGACAATGTCCACTCTGACAAATTGTGTGCAGTTTATTGCTATCGACCAGTTCTCTTACTTTCTTGTAATTCTCGCCGATAGGCAGTTTTACTCTGAGCCATTCAGGCTTTTTGTTGTGTTTCTTGTTATCGTTATTGTCAACTATTGGAAGATCGATGAGCATCTAACTTAGGTTTTCTTATGATTAAAACGAAAAAAATAAAAGGTTTCGATTACCACCTTTTGCCAAAATAAAAATTCATAAATAGATTGAGGTATACAGGCGGACGCACCTCTCCTATTACAATCTGTATATTTTTGAAAAAGATATCGGCACTTAGACCCAACTCAAGAATTTTTGCAAAGCTGTCATTGGCACCCCAATCGAATAAAAGCGAGCCTTTTGTGTAAATTCCCGGAGCAAGTGTCAACTCATCCCAACCTTTCGAGAAACCACTCGCACCATTTATGTCTTGAGGCTCTAAAAATTTTAGTGAGTTGGACGAGCTGTATTTCTCAGAAATAATTTTAGAACCTTGTGGGTCGAAACGGTAAATCAGGTCGAGATAATAGGGTTTAATCATGCCCAAGTTTAAACCAGCATTATATGAAAAAGCAATAGCAACAGGGCTTTTATCTGTTTTTTCTGAAATATAAAAACGTTGACCTGCAGCTAACTTAAGCGTATAAAGATTATTCTCCTTTCCGTAAATATAAGAACGGTTGGAGTTTCCTCCAATAGCACGTCTCTCGGCGTTCATTTTCTTTTCTTTGGGACTTTTCAGTTCTGAGAATTCGATCTGAAAGGTCAGATTTTTATTTTCGTTTTGTATAATGGAATACAGTCCAGTCAATTGAAAACCTCTGGTGTGCAAACCCCCACCAACAAGTAATTCACTTTTGAAAGGTGATTGTGCTGACAAAATGGACGAACAAATTAGAATCGTCGAAAAAACAAATGTTACAATACGCATGTTCGTATTTTTATAAATAAACCTAAAAGTTCATCATTAAAACGAATCTTTGAACAATTCTGTTTATGATTTTAACAAATATTACTTTCTTTGTTTAAAACAACACAAATATAATTGACAAAGCGGTTATTTTTGATTATTTTTGCATAAAAACGGATTCTAAGGTCGAAAAAGAATTAATATCATCTTTACTGGGCTCAAAACCGTTTTATCAAAGTTAATAAAAAAGTTCAAATTACCTTATTTGAAATGCCAAAAAACTCAGTAGCTGATAAAAACAGAAGATCTGCGGGTAAGCAGCTTTCTTTCAATTTCAGCGTAAAAGATGAACGATTTCCTAAACTCATAGGCCTGCTTTCCCTTTTTGTAGCATTATACCTGTTCATTGCTTTCACTTCTTACCTTTTTACCTGGGAAGAAGATCAGGATAAAGCATTGTGGTCCATGTTATTCAACTCACAATACGAGATGAGCAACTGGCTTGGCCGACTGGGTGCGATTGTATCAAATTCATTCTTCAATCATGGCTTTGGCATTGCTTCCTACATTTTTGTATTGCTGACTACCTACACTGGAATATACCTTGTTACGGGTTCCAGTCTGCTAAAATTGCTGCCACTTTACCGTAAGGGCATTGTTACCCTACTTTGGAGTTCAATTCTTGCAGCTTTTATTTTTCAGACCTTTCCATTCCCCTGGGGTGGTGCTTTTGGCACTTTTGTGGTAGCCGGACTGAATGCAATGGTGGGCACTGCAGGAATTTTGGTCATACTCTTATTTACCTTGATGGCAGTTTTAGTCTGGAATAAAAATCCCGATTTCAACGATTGGACTATGGATAAAATCCTCGAATCCTTTCATCCTAAATCTATTTTAGAAAGTTTCAAATCCTTTTTCAGCGATTGGGCTGCAATTAATCCTTCCAAACAGCAGGTAGTAACTGAGGCAGCCGAAACTATCAACGAAAACAATGAAAAGAAAGCCAAAAAAGGTAATTTAGCTGAAAATATAAATGAAAGTATAGATAAAGCCGAAAATCAGGAGCAAAGCGATCCTGCAGAGGAAAATAAAGATAACAATCAGGTTAAAACTTTAAGGCCCCGAAACAAAGAAAATCTGGCCAAAGATTTTGTGATTATTTATCCAAAAGATGAAGAAGGAGAAGAACAGGAAAAAACTGATGAAAATAAACAGTTACAATTAGATTTAAAAAATCCGCTCACAGATGACGTCGATAAAATGGACGATTCAATTGACAGTGATAAAAATATTGAACAAAATGACATTGCGCTGACTATAAGTGATGGCAATGTTGACAATTTTGAAGGATTGAAAATCACGGAGGAAAACGAGGATCATTTCGAGCCCTATGACCCTACACTCGAACTGCCCAGATATCAAAATCCACCGCTCGATTTACTAGAGAACTATCAAAACGATAAACCATTGGTTGATGAAGCTGAACTTGAAGCCAAAAAAGATCAGATCATCGAAACCCTTATGAATTATAAGATTGAGATTGTGGATATTAAAGCTACTGTTGGTCCAACTGTAACACTTTATGAAATCATACCTGCACCCGGCGTAAGAATCTCAAGAATTAAAAATCTTGAAGATGATATCGCACTTAGCCTTGCTGCGCTGGGGATTAGAATTATAGCCCCCATTCCGGGCAAAGGCACCATTGGCATTGAGGTTCCCAACAAAAATAAACAGATTGTTTCTTTGCGCGAAGTACTCGCTTCACCAAAATTTGCCAATGCAAAAATGGATCTGCCGATTGTGTTGGGCAAAACGATTTCGAACGAGGTTTTTGTGGCCGACCTTGCTAAAATGCCCCACCTGCTCATTGCAGGTGCAACGGGTCAGGGTAAGTCTGTAGGTATTAATACCGTCATCATGAGTTTGCTTTACAAAAAGCATCCTTCTCAAATAAAATTAATTCTTATTGACCCCAAAAAAGTTGAACTTTCTCCTTACAACGAAATAGCATCGCACTATCTGGCATTTTTACCCGATGAAGACGAAGCAATTGTAACTGAAACGAGTAAGGTGATTCAAACGCTTTATTCTTTGACTCTGGAGATGGACAACCGTTATAATCTCCTCAAAAAAGCAGGCGTCAGAAATATTAACGAGTACAATGAAAAATTTGTTTCGCGGAAACTAAATCCGGAAAAAGGGCACTATTTCATGCCTTATATGGTGCTAATTATCGATGAATTTGCCGACCTTATCATGACGGCCGGCAAGGAAGTTGAAATACCTATTGGTCGTCTTGCACAGCTGGCACGTGCTATTGGTATACATCTGATCATTGCGACGCAAAGACCTTCTGTCAATATTATCACTGGTGTTATCAAGGCAAACTTTCCTGCCCGTCTTGCATTTAAAGTTGCTACAAAAATCGACTCGAGAACCATCTTGGATGCCGGTGGCGCAGAACAGCTTATCGGCCGCGGTGATATGTTACTTTCATCGAATGGCTCCTTACTGCGCATTCAATGTGCTTTTGTTGATACACCTGAAGTACATCGCGTTATAGAACATATTGCGCATCAGCCGGGATACCCTGTCCCCTATTATCTGCAATCTTATGGCGATGAAGAAGGTGGTGAAATGGGCGGCAATACAGGTGATAAATTGAATCAGGTATTGCAGGACATGGACGAGTTTTTCGAGGATGCTGCACGTTTGGTTGTGATCAATCAGTCTGGTTCTACCTCTATGATTCAGCGCCGATTAAAACTAGGTTATAACCGTGCAGGAAGAATCATGGATCAGCTAGAATATGCAGGAATTGTTGGCGCTAACGAAGGTTCGAAAGCCCGTCAGGTATTGTTCCAGGATGAAATTGAACTAGAGGATTATCTCAAAATTTTGAGAGATAAGAAAAGTAAAATGACATACAAGTAAACATTTAAATAAAAAAATCACTCCCATGAAAAATTTCGTTTTAACATTTGTCCTTACATTTTTTACTTTTATTGGTTTTGTGTCTGCCGACCCTTGGGAGGCAATGACAGAAACTGAAGCAAAAGAACTCATGGCCTTTCTGAAGAAAAATCCATATGTCTTTGACTATTGTGATTGCTGCGATGAGGTTGCCAGACAATATGACAACAGGAAAGCTTTCGGACACCTTATTAAAATTGAGAAAATGGAAATCGTACCCTGCGCTTGGGACGAAAGCAGATTTTCGGTGAATATCGTTCAGTCAAAAATCCTTGCCTCCGGAAATATTGAGGGCGGCAAATTTGTTGTTGCCCAACCTAATGAAGAGGATATCGATAGCTACAGAAAACCTTGGCCTATTACATTAAATTATAGCTGGACCATCAAATCGGGCAAGGCCAGCCGCCTTTATAAAAATATCAATTATGAGGAAGAGGAGGTAAAATGCGGTGGCATTTCCGAATTTCCAAAACCTGATAAAGTACCTGCAAAATTGAAAAAGGCCTATCAGAAATTTCTCAAAAGAAAATAACTACCTGCAATAACGACTCAGCGCTTCTAACGCAGGCTTATAATTCATATTGGCCGATAATTGTATGTCAACACATCCTTTATCGGCCATTGCATTTTGGAGATAAATCATTCCTCTTAGGTAGAGTGATTCTTTATTTTGTGAATTGATAGTCAATATTTTGGAGTATAAATTGACAGCATTTTGGATCTCTCCGCTTTGCTGCATAATAATTCCCTTGTTCAATAAGGCAAGCTCATGATTCGGGTTTGAGACTAAAATTTGCTCAATATCTGTAAGTGCATCATTAAATTTAATTGAATGCATATTGAGTTCGAGACGCAGTTCCCGATAATGAATTTTTTGATTATTAAAGGCAATTGCAGTATCCAAATCGTATATTGCTTTATTTTCTTGTTCCAGTTTCAGATAGGTTAATGCCCTGTAATAATAGAGAATATCGCTCAATTCACCGTTATGGTTGATTTCTATTGCCCTATTCAAGGTAATTAAACAGTTTTCATAACGCTTTCCGTCAAATTCTGAGACTGCCAAATTGAGCATATCTTCGGAATTTAATTCTTTTAAATCTGAAACCTGAGCACTCAATTGAACATTAGTGAGCATCAGCGTAAAAAAAACTATTAAATAAAAATTCATATGTCCTTCGGTTTGCAAAAAAAGGAGCCAACTTTTCGAGTGGCTCCGATGCTAATATTAGTGATTATCAATCTTTTTGCTGTAAATTCTTGAACAATATTAAAATATCAGAAAGTTTTTCTCTAAGATTTTTTCTGTTGACAATAAAATCTAAAAAGCCATTATCTAATAAGGATTCTGCTCTTTGGAAACCTTGGGGCAATTCTTTTACTTTAATTGTTTCCATTACAATACGTGGGCCTGCAAAACCAATCAAGGCGCCTGGTTCGGCAATATTAAAATCGCCCAGCATGGCAAAAGAAGCAGTAACGCCACCGGTAGTAGGATCTGTCATAAATGATATGTAAGGCAATTTAGCTTCGGCCAGTTGAGTAAGTTTTGCAGATGTTTTTGCCATCTGCATCAAAGAGTAGGCCGATTCCATCATACGGGCACCACCCGATTTTGAGATAATCATAAATGCCGCGTGATGTTCAATACAATAATCTATAGCCCTGGCAATTTTTTCACCCATTACCGAACCCATAGAACCTCCAATAAAATCAAAATCCATAGCCGCAATAACAAAATCATTTTTATGCACCTTGCCATGCGCAACAGAAATCGCATCGACCAATCCGGTTTTTTTTCTGGCATCTACCAGTCTGTCGGCATAGGGTTTTTGGTCAACAAAGTTCAAAGAATCGATTGCTGCAATATTCTCAAACATTTCTTTGTACTTACCATTGTCGAAAATGATGTGAAAATAGGCGTGAGAGCCAATGCGCTCATGATTTCCGCAGCTTGTACATACAAACAGATTTTCTGCAATTTCCTTTACGGTAGTTTTATGATGACATTTAGTACACTGATGCCAAACGCCCTCTGGAGCTTCT
The DNA here is from genome assembly GCA_044379045.1 of Saprospira sp. Classification (GTDB taxonomy): domain Bacteria; phylum Bacteroidota; class Bacteroidia; order Chitinophagales; family Saprospiraceae; genus Saprospira. The sequence goes on along the minus strand of JBIPOO010000015.1, from coordinate 6,791 downwards.
TTTTTCTCACTTGTTGATGTCTGAATTCCTTCTTGTTTTCTTTTATACCAAGCCATATGAGTTAAAGTTAATCGTTATTCGTTATTCGTTGACCGTTGTTTGTTAATCGTTGTTTGCTAATCGTTGTTTGTTGGCCGTTGTTTGTTAATCGTTGTTTGTTGGCCGTTGTTTGTTAATCGTTGTTTGTTGGCCGTTATTCGTAAATTGTTATTATCTAGCGTCTAATTGTCTAAAGTCTTGATACTTGATACTTGATACTTGATACCTGATACAAATCTTCGTCTAGCGTCAGTTGTCTGATAATCTGTAGTCCAAAAAGTTCATTACAAAATTATAAAAATTCATTCGTTTGAAAAAATCTTATTTTATAAGTTCAGCAAAGAGGTCGTATTCTGTTGAATCTATGATGCTAACATTTGCAAAATCGCCAATGCGCAGATAGGTATCTTTTTTGGCTTCGATAAGCACTTCATTGTCTACCTCGGGAGAATCGAACTCTGATCTGCCAACAAAATATCCGCTTTCTTTGCGATCAATCAGTACCCTCATTTTATTTCCAATTTTGTCCTGATTCAATTCAGCTGAAATTTCCCGTTGCAACTCCATCAATCTGTTGGTTCTTTCCTCTTTAATTTCTGCTGGAACATCGTCTTCCATTTCATGTGCTGATGTATTTTCTTCGTGCGAATATTGAAAAACACCCACTCTTTCAAAACGCATAGCTTTTACAAAACTGAGCAGTTCCTGAAAATCTTCTTCAGTCTCGCCTGGAAAGCCAACTAGAAAAGTGGTCCGGAGTGCAATGCCGGGCACTTTCTCCCTTGCGATTCTGATTAAATCAGTTGTCTCAGCTTTGCTGATCTGACGGCGCATATTTTTTAATACATTGTCACTAATGTGCTGCAAAGGCATATCAAGGTATTTACAAACTTTTGGAAGGGCTTGAATACTGTCGAAAATCTCGGTAGGAAATTTCGATGGGTAAGCATAATGCAATCTGATCCACTCAATTCCCTCTACTCCATTCAATGCTTCCAGCAGTTCACTCAGGGCTCTTTTTTTATAGATATCAAGGCCATAATATGTTAATTCCTGAGCTATGAGCATAATTTCCTTCACCCCGTTTTTGGCTAGGTTTTTTGTTTCTGCAACCAAAGATTCAATGGTTCTCGAAATATGCTTTCCACGCATGAGTGGTATAGCGCAAAAAGAGCAGGTACGGTTACAACCTTCCGAGATTTTGAGGTATGCATAATGGGGCGGAGTTAGCAACATTCGCTCTCCAATAAGATCCTGTTTATAGTCAGCCTCCAATTTTTCGAGCAGGGCAGGCAGTTCCATTGTACCAAAATAGGCATCAACCTCAGGAATTTCTCGTTCCAAATCTGATTTGTATCTTTCAGAAAGGCAGCCTGTTACATATAACTTTTCAATATTGCCTTCCATTTTTTCTTCGGCGTACTGAAGAATGGTATTGATAGACTCTTCTTTAGCACGATCGATAAAACCGCAGGTATTGATAATTACAATATTGGCATCCTCCTCGCTGTCGTGAATTACATCAAATTTATTTTCTTTTAGCTGATGCATTAGTATCTCTGAATCAACCATATTCTTCGAACAACCAAGGGTAATTACATTTACTCTGTCTTTTTTTATTTTTTTGGTTTTCATTATTCCTTTTGGTTAAGTTGATGCAAAATTAGCAAAAAAATATGTTTTCATGCTTTATAATGCGCAAATACTACCTTCACGAATGTATGATAAAATTTCAAATGCCCTATTATCGTAAGTAACAACATAGGTCATAGGCTCAGACGCACTGATTGCCAATAGCTTAAGCAATGAGTTTGAAGAGATATTACGAATCGGAAAAAATGCAAGATTTTGATCAGCAAGATAAGGTTTATCCGATTTAATAACAATTCGAAGGTTTTCAATAATGCCTGTTTCAACTGCTAACCAGGGATTAAGACTAATTTTTCGTGCATAACTTTCAAAAAAAGCTTCATAATCTTTAAAAGATTCATATGGAAGATGCTGCTTTGAAAAGTTTATTTCAGTACTATTAACTAAAGCTCTTTGCCAAATTGTTGAGGGGTAAAAATAAAGTTCCGATTCAAAAGATTCACCAACTATAAACTTTAATTCAAAATCGCCCTGAAAAAGATAGTCGAGTAATAATGCCACCTGAAGACTTTTATTTCCGAGCAACCATACCTTGCGTTCTATCAATCCATCGAGATTATACTGCTCACTTTGTCCAATCACAGTCCACAAATCATTCATAACATTTTCTGCTGCAATCACCTCTTGCTTACGCACAAGTCTTCCAAGCTGATTCAGCAGTTCTTCCTGTTCTACAGCTCCAAGATGATCAATATTTTTTGCAGTATTTACCAGAAGAGACAATTCACCTATTTTGATGGCAATTTTCTGATAATCGCTAACTTTATAGTTGAATTCATCGGCAATTTCTCTGATGCTATAGGCTACTCTACTTAGTTTTGAATCCTTAAACCTGGCTGCAGCATTTTCCCAAAATCGATGGTTCGAATGAGCAACATTTGCCAGACCTTGAGCCATGAGATCATAGAGCCACTTTTCTAAATCTTCAAGCCCTGAACGCATCAGTTCTAAACGTTCATTTTTTTTCTTTTCTTTTATGGCTGATTCTGATGAAGATTCAGTTTTAGAAGGGTTGTCATACTGTAAATTTTTAATGTTTTTTGCAGCCCAGGCAAATACCTTTTCGGGCATATCTGCAAATTGCAGCTTCGAATGGGCATACATTATGAGCAGTGCCAAACTATGCTTGCATGCTTTTACCTTTACAGGACAATCACATTTAAAGCTGAGGGGTTCAAGGGAAATGATAACCGAGTAATCTTCAAGCGCAGAACCCTTTATACTTCCCCAGACAAAATTGCCATCGAAAGCTGCACTTGACCATTTAGCTTTATCTGAAATTTTTTCAGCCCTTTTTAGCGACTCTTCATCGGGGGCAAGAGCGGATATTTTTTCTGGACTGAATAACATTACAGGATATAATTAGTCCAAATCAGTTATTTTGATTTCGACTCGTTGATTTTTTTGTTTGCCCAATTCTGTATTGTTGTCAGCAATAGGATTTCTTTTGCCGTAACCCTTGTGGGTAATTCTATAGCGACTGATGCCATTTTTTACCAAAAAATCAGCAACATTTCTGGCACGGTCACTCGAAAGTTTATCGCAGTACTCTGTAACAGGCAAACTATTTGTGTGTCCACCAATCTCGATAGAGACATTGGGACTGTTGTTCATAAACTGCAATAATTTATACAATACCTTCTCAGAATTACTGTTGATTGTTGATGAATCTGCCTGAAAGTAAAGATTTTCAAGCTGAAAAATATAGCCAACCTTTAAATCGTTCGACTTTAGTTCAGGATTAAAAACTCCACGATTTTCCTCTTTGACAATCTTTTTTACGTCGTTAGCATTATTATTGGTCTGATTGTTTTTGTTGTCATTGCTTTGATTGAGTTTGTTCCTATCGGCCAAAACCTGATCGGGAACTTTACAGGATGCAATTTCAGAGGCTTTGTCGAGCAGCAAATTACCATTGTAATGAAACATCGTGGGTGTCTTGTAGTAAGCCTCAAGGAAAAAGTAATAATAATCGCCATTTTTCGGAGTAAATTCAAACTTGTACTGTCTCCAGTCTGTATGCTCTACAATATCGGAACTTACCAATAGTTCGGTTTTATCTTTTGAACTGTTTCCGGCAAAAATTCTAAGTACGACACCTTTTTCAAAATTGGTAAGCTGACTGGGGTCACGACGAGTGGCACTTACATATCTTTCAGAATTTGCCAGATATATAGAGAATTTGTAACATTGGCCTTTACGCAATGGTTTCGATAATTTTTGCACAACCGATTCCCATGTTTTGTTATCGCGGGTTACCAGGCCCAAATAAGTATTTTTATCGTAAGCCAATTGAGTAACCCCAAATCCGCCAAATGGTTGAACATCAGGTGCAGTCTCGCCTGGAAAACCACAGTCTAACCAACCGCTGGGAGACATTCCTGCTCTTGGTGCGTCTTCGAATGAAGGATTCTCAAGAAAAATTATCTCTGACTGTGCATTTACAACTGTAATGGTCATTGCTGCAACAGCGAATAAGAACAGATTTTTGAGCATGTGAACCATAAATCAAATAAAAATTTTAAAAATATGTCAATAGGAAATCATGTTAACATAGAACAATAACCGTGCACATTTGATTAATATTGCAAATTTAGAAAAGAAAATAGTGTATTTTAGTGCCACAGATTATAATTTTGCAATCTTTTCTAATAAAACGCTTAAGACATAAATGAAAGTTTTCAAATTTGGAGGTGCTTCTATAAAAGATGCCAAATCGATTAAAAATGTTGCAGACATCATTAAAAATAATTTAAAAGATAATCCGCTCATTATTATATCTGCTGCCGGAAAAACAACAAATGCGCTCGAAAAAGTTGTCAATGAATATTTTAATAACAGCGGCAATGCATTCGAGGCGCTGGAAGATGTAAAAAAAATGCATTATGACATTGTAAATGAACTCTTCGATGCTGAAAATGAAGATCTAACTGCCGAAATCAACGATATGTTTGTTGATATTGAATGGATTTTGGAAGAAACAGCTACAGGATCTTATGATCAAACCTACGATCAGATAGTTTGTTTGGGTGAATTAGTTTCTACAAAAATTGTTTCGGCCTATCTGAATTCAATTGACATTCAATGCAATTGGCTTGATGTAAGAGACTGTATTTTAACCGATAACAACTATCGGGATGCCAACCTTGACTGGGCGGAAACATCCAAAAAAATCAGAAAAACTGTGCCTCCGCTCATGAATAATGCATTGGTGGTTACACAGGGTTTTTTGGGCAATACGAGCGAAAATTTTACCACTACATTGGGTCGAGAGGGTTCCGATTATACCGCTGCAATCTTCTCTTATTGTCTCGACGCAACATCCATGACCATTTGGAAAGATGTTGCAGGCGTATTGAATGCAGATCCAAGAATTTTTCAAAATGCGACTTTACTCAAAGAAATATCATATAGCGAAGCTATTGAAATGACCTACTACGGGGCTCAGGTGATTCATCCAAAAACACTGCAGCCGCTCAAAAGCAAAAACATCCCGCTTTTTGTCAAATCATTTTTAGAGCCTGAAAATGAAGGTTCAATCGTCGCAGACAAAGAACCTAGCGGATACCCTCCAGTTTTTGTTGTAAAGGAAAATCAGGCCTTGCTGAATTTTTATTCCAAATCCTTCAATTTTGTTGACGAATATAAATTCTCCAAACTTTTTGATGCCTTTGCAAGACATAGAATTAAGGTAAATATGACCCAAAATACTGCCCTTTCATTTTCGGTTTGCGTTAACCACGATGAAAGAAAAATGACAGCATTGTGCGAGGAACTAGAAATAGAATACAATATCGAAATAATATCCGATTTGAAGTTGTTGACAATCAGACATGGAAATGAAAAAATAATTGAGGAGTTTACAAAAAACAGGAAAATTTATCTTGAAGAAAAAATCAGATCAAATGTCCAGATAATTATGAACAGCAACGAAATACTTGCTTAAATGAGGTTAAAAATATTGACAATCACAATGTTGTTCGCTTACAACATTTGCATCGCCCAAAAATCTTTACAGTTTAACAGTTTTTTTCAGGGTCGTTATTTTCAATTTGTACTGAAGTTCAAGGATTCGGATAAAATACAGGGACACTGCATCGACTTTCAAGACAAATCAAAACATCCTATTGAGGGCCAATTCAATAAATTGGGCAATATCTATGAACTGAGTTGCAAAGACCATCCTCTTTTTAGCTATATCCGCCTAAAAGCTGATATCAATAATGCTTCAAACCTGTCGGGATTTTATTATGCTCCTGATGGCTATATCGGTCATTTGAATTTTAATAACAGACCAGAAGAATTTAATTTTGAAGATAACAAAGATATAGAAACTGTAAACAGTCTTTATCGATTGATGTTGAGTGATTTTGGATTCAAACCCATAAAGATTTCAGTGCCATTTCAACACGATTCGGAAAGTGGACTTTACAACATAAACCCCGATAATGGATACGATGCTGTGCGGGGAATAGCAGCAAGCCAGCGCAAACTAGTATTGGCAGAAGGTTTACTGCATAGTTTTCAGGACCAGCAAATTGATTTTAGCGATGGCTATTACAAGCAGAAACTTCATTTTCAGGTTTTAGGCTATACACCCTATCATTCTGTTCTGGTAATTTCTGAAGAAAGCGATGTCAAAATATCAAAGACAGCGGATACTTCCTATGTAATGAAATATAAAGTTGCACTTTACACCCTAAAAGCCAAGGCTGGTGACCAAAAAGAATCATGGGTAAACGAAAGCGACAAACAACTCCATTCAGATTGGGAGTCAATCATCAAAGAAAAATTCCCTCATTGCACTGTTGAATTCAACCAAAAATATCTTGCATTGACATTCAACAGAAAATGCCGTATTACACCAGCTATACCCAAAACAATTATATATGTGCCTGAACTTGTTGGCACAACAAAAAATAAAACACTGATTATAAATTGGCAAAACAGCAAACTAGTCATAGAATAGTACTGTTGTTTTTATTTTTCTTCTTCTTGTGACAAACGTTGTATCAGTCTTCGCGACATGTCTACAAAGTTTTTTTCTGAAATAACGCCCACTAGTTCACCATCTTTAAGAACAGGCAAAACCCTGAGCTGAT
>JBIPOO010000410.1:0-2874 GCA_044379045.1 Saprospira sp. | reverse complement strand
AACTTTATTATGAGCTACTTTTACATGTCTCAGATATTTTCTAAATTTGGACGAACACACAATTTTACGTTTCCATTAAATATCAAAAGTTGGTGACAAACACATTCGACTGGCAAGACCAATAACTTAATTCATACAGTTTTGAATTCCTTCCTATTGCTTCATTATACCCAAAAGATTTGTAACATGTTTCGTTTTATTACAGCACTTTCGCTATGTTTTTTTTCTTTTTCAGTTTTTAGCCAAATAAATAAAAACAATATTACCATTGCTCGCGACAGTTTCGGGGTGCCACATATATTTGGCTCTAGCGATGCGGAAACCGCCTATGGACTGGCATGGGCTCACAGCGAAGATGATTTTAAACATATTCAGCAAAACATGCTAGCCGGAAAGAATATGTTGGGGCGTGTATTGGGTAAAGAAGGCGTTTTGTTCGATTTCGGTTTGCAGTTTTTAAACATTAGCGAAACCGTAGAAGCTAAATATGAAAGCGATATTTCATCAGAATTCAAGAAAGTATTAGAGGGTTATGTACAAGGCCTAAATGATTATGCTGCCACACATCCCGAAGAGGTCTTATATAAAAAAGCATTTCCGTTTACAGCAAAAGAACTGTTGAAAGCTGCGGTATTGCAAACTACTTTGATGGCAGGAGTTGGAATGGCTTTAAAATCTATTCGCGATGGCCGCATAGAGGAGTTTTATCAGATCAATGATATTGGCTCTAACTCAATGGCTATTGCGCCATCGCATACCGAAGACGGCAAAACCTATTTGGCCATTAACTCGCATCAGCCCTTAGATGGTCGATTTGGATGGTATGAGGCGCATTTGGTAAGCGAAGAGGGCTGGGACATTATGGGTGGTCTGTTCCCTGGGGGCAGCACTATTTTTGTGGGAACCAACAAGCATCTAGGCTGGGCTCATACGGTTAATTACCATACTTTTGGCGATATTTATAAAATTCTTATTAACCCCAAGAATAAAAACCAGTACCAATTGGATGGTGAATGGAAAAATTTTGAAAAGAAAAAGGCCAGACTTAAAATAAAAATTGCTGGCATTCAGCTGTCGGTGAAGAAAAAGTTTTTAATAACGGTACATGGACCCACATTAAAAAACAAAGATGGGTTATATGCCATTCGTTTTCCTTCTTACAATGATATTCGTTCAAGTGACCAATGGTTTAAAATGAATAAAGCCAGCAATCTCAACGAGTTTGAAGCAGCGTTAAAAATGCAGGCTATTCCGCTCTTCAATGTGCTGTATGCCGACGCCGGGGGAAATATTCTGTTGCATTCGGGAGGTATTGTACCCGATAGAGACCCCTTGCTGAACTGGCAGCAACCTCTTGCTGGGAACTCCTCAAAATTCATTTGGAACAAAACGGTTCCGTATAACAGAATGCCCAATGTGGTAAACCCCGATTGCGGGTATGTTTACAATTGCAATCAAACCCCCTTGTTCTGCACAGGTTCGCAATGCGAATGGGGAGGCGACTTTGTGGGACTGCACCGTTTCACATACAACAGGGGTGAGCGTTTTAAGTATTTGTTCGAAACGCATCAGGGAAAGTTCAACTGGCAAGACTTTAACCGAATTAAATTCGACAAAAGTTATCATAATGCGCCCAATGCCACCTATCGCAGCAGGTTTAAAAATCTATACGCACTAAGCGAAACAAAGTATCCCGACATTTCCGATGCCATTGCAAGCTTTAAACGTTGGAACCTATCGGGCGAGGCTGATAACAAAGAAGCTGCTTTGGCGCTCGTTACACATGATTATCTGCTTAAAAAACTCGATGCTCCCTTTGCCTTCTTTATGATTACAAAAGATGATCGTGCAGAAAACGATTTAGTAAAAGCCGTGCGTTATGCCAAAAAGTTTTTGCTGAAACACCACGGTGCCATTGACATTCCGCTGGGTAACATACAACGGCATGTACGTGGCAATGTGAATATTCCCGCAAGCGGATTGAGAGAAGTAGCCCGCGCTGCAGATGCAAAGCTCTATGATAAGAAAAAAGGATTGTACAAAATCAATTCGGGCGATGGCTTTATGCAGATGGTGAAATTTAGCAGCAAGGAACTACCCGAGATTTACAGTATTAATGCTTTTGGGGCTTCATCAAAGCCCGACAGCCCACATTATACCGACCAGATGGAAATGTTTCAGCAAGAAAAATTCAGAAAAATGACTTTCTCCAAAAATGAAATTTTAAGTAAGGCAATTAAAATATATCATCCTGGAAAATAATCGAAGCCACTATCAACTAGCGTTAGTTTGCCTGAGCAGCAACAATGTTCTAGTTAGACAAACAAGAGGACGAAACCTTTCAAACAAAATGTACTTATCGAAAAAAATATTTATTGCTACAGAGAGGACTTAGGTGACTTAGGTCCTCTTTTATTGTTTTTGCCGCAGACTAAGCCATTTGCTTGATTTCTCACAACATAGCGCTTGGATTTATTTTACAGATATAAGCATAAAATTTTTACGATTTATTTTAAAAATGAATATCTTCGTAAAGATTTTAAAAAGCCGGCAAATGCTATCGAAGATTTAGTTCAATAGCAGCTAAGCAAAAGGCGGGGTTTAGCTTCGCATATTCCCAATTCGTGTTCCAAAGACAATTGTGTACTTAATCAAACATTATTTTTCAAAACAACATTTGTGGTAAAAATCCGCCATTCGCAAAGCTCCAAAACGTTTCAAGCCAATTTAAAAATAAGATATGAAAAACATAATTAAACTTTTATTGATATTTTTACTTCCAATTCTGAATGCATGTAATAATATTTCTAATGTTGAAAAATCCGGATCTCTTGACGCTTTATCTCAAGCTTATGATTCGACAAAAACTAAAAT
>JBIPOO010000125.1:0-10633 GCA_044379045.1 Saprospira sp. | reverse complement strand
CAAGTTTTGAAGCATCGTTTGAAGTAACTTTTTGAATCAAGTCGAGTGCTTGAGTACCTTTTACAATAAATTCACCCATATGTGATACATCAAATACACCCACAGCATTGCGCACACTGTTATGCTCATCAATTATTCCTGCATAGGAAACTGGCATTTCATAACCTGCAAAAGGTACAATTTTTGCTCCAAGTGAAGCATGCTTATCGTATAAGGCGGTCTTTTTCATCGTAAAAATTTTATGTGTTATTATAAAAGTACAAAGTTAGACAAAAAACAAAAAAGGCTGTTTGAGAAAGCCAAAAACTTGAAAAAAGTTCCGACTTACAGGTAGACCTGAACTGTCAGAAAAATCATCGTAATGAGTGTCAGCCAAAGCAAAAGGGGCATCACAAAGCGCAGCCACTTATCATAAGTAACATTTACCATTGTGAGCGAAGCAAGTATCAGTCCTGTGGGCGTGATAAAAGCCATGAGCCCCATACCATACTGATAAGCGTTGACAACCAGTTCCCGCTGAACATCTACCACATCGGCCAAAGGTGCCATGATGGGCATTGAAAGTACAGCCAATCCTGAAGATGAGGGCACAAAAAATGACAATCCGGCATATAGAAAGAGCATAACGTTAATAAAAATTCCTTTTGGCATACCCTCTACTAATCCACTAGCCGAGTTTAAGAGCGTTCCGCTGATTGCTCCTTCGTCCATAATCCAGGTAATTCCACGTGCTATACCTATAATAAGTGCCACATTCAACAATTCATTGGCCCCTTTCACAAAGGTCTCAACAAAGGTTTTTTCTTTTATGCCGGCTATAATTCCTACTACAACAGCAGCGACAAAAAATATCATGGTCATCTCCATAAACCACCAATGCAACATTGATACACCAATAATCATCAATACAAAAGAGGCGGCAAAAACAATAAGAATTAATGAAATTTTCCAATTGAAATTGATTGCTACCGTATTTTTGACTGCGAACAATTTTTCAATCTCTTCTTTCTGATTGTAAATAATTGACTTGCTGGGATCTTTTCTTACCCTTTCTGCATAGCGTATGATATACCAGATGCAAAAAGCTGTACCAATTATCAACATCAAAATTCTCCCATATAAACCACTTGTCCATGTTATCCCTGCAGCATTCGAAGCTATAATTGCTGAAAATGGATTAACTGTCGAGATCATCGTACCAACACTCGAACCTATAAAAATTGAGGCCAAAGCTACCATAGCATCATATCTGGCAGCTAAAAACACCGGCACTAAAATTGGGAAAAATGCAATGGTTTCCTCGGCAAGACCAAAAGTTGTACCACCCAATGCTATGAGCGTGGTAATAAAAACGATCAGAAGTTTTTCTCTGCCTTTCAATGCAATCGCCAATCGGCCAACACCTGCATCGAAAGCCCCTGAGTAATGAACAATGCCGATAAAACCTCCCAATATCAGTACAAACAAAATTACATCTATCGAATTTATAACTCCTTGAAGAGGCGATTTTATAAACTCCAGTACACCCTGAGGTTTTGAATCTATTTTATGGTAGGTGCCTGGAATTCCGATTGGTTTCCAGATACTGCCATCTTCAAACTTAGAAAGCGCTATTTTTATACCAAGTGAATCGAGTATTTTTTGGTCAGCAGGATATTCAATCTCCTTATCAGCTTTTATGTGTGCAAAGACTTTTTTATCCTTATCGTATTTCAATTCCTCAAATTTACCCGCAGGGAGAAGCCAGGTGGCCAAAGCAACCAGCGCAGCTATAATTAGCAAAACCGTATGTGCTGTGGGAAAACTGAATTTTTTCTTCATCACTTATAATTTAATTTGATTCAATAGCCTTATAGGATGCAACTATACCTTTAATAAGAGATGAACTGAAACCGGAATGTTCCATTTCATTCAAACCCACAATTGTACAGCCTTTGGGTGTGGTTACCTTGTCTATTTCTTTTTCGGGATGTTCATTGCGTTGAATCAGGAGTTCAGCGGCGCCTTTTACTGTCTGCGTTGCAATAGCAGTAGCTGTTTTGGCATCAAAGCCTACCTGAATACCGCCCTGTATCATTGCCCTCATAAAACGCAGGGCGTATGCAATGCCGCAGGCACCCAGTATAGTTGCTGCATTCATGAGTTCTTCGTTGATAAAAACTGTTTCGCCGATACAATCGAAAAGGGCTTTTGCCATTTCTTTTTGACTTTCATCACAATTGCCTGTATATAAGCAGGTAATTGATTCGGCAACATCTGCAGCAGTATTTGGCATTGCTCTTACAACTGCTATACTAAGCGGTATAAATGACTTGATTTGAGCGACCGATACAGCGCTAGCCAATGAAATCAGTAAATGCTTATCATTAAGTTCAGCAGATACCTCGTTGAGTACAGACGCTACATTATGCGGTTTTACAGCAATTATAACGATCTCAGAATTTCTGACAGCATAACAATTATCGGAACTTAAAATTACTTCCTCTTTTTGAAGTTCAGTCAGCAAATGCTTGTTAGTTCGGGTAGCAATAATATCTCGACCTTTTAAACCGGAACTGATTAAACCATTCACAATAGCTGTTCCCAAATTACCACAACCGATGATGGCAATTTTTTTATGTTCTAACATGTCTTTAAGATTTGTCATTTACAAAAGTAAGGCTTATTCGAACAAAAAAAATAATATTTTGAATAATCTTATGTGGCAAGACTTTTGATATTGAGAAAAAAGCCCTATTTTTCGATGGTTAATCTTTACTGAATCATCTATTCGTTTTTATAATTTCCATAATAAAAATAAAATGAAACATATTTTCATCCTTTGCGCTTTTTTCTTTCTTTCGATTAACTCACTGATGTCGCAGGGCGAATTGAGCAATTTTGAAACCACCTGGCAGACTTTTATTAAAAATCCACAAATTATATCTATTAGTCAATTACAGATGCCGCTTAAAACGCAAAAACCAGATTATCTGAAATATTGCCTTATGAACGCCAACTCTTATTTCTGCAGCGAAAATCTTGCTGATTCAAAAAAAATGATGGATGAAATAAAAGTTATAGGAGTTGAAGAATATTCAAAAATATCCGGATTTAAAGAAAGACATGATGATTTGAGTGCTAAAATTGACTCTTACTATAAAATCAATGCCCTTTGGCAGCGTTTTTTACCCAACAGAAACGTTACACTCGCTGAACTTGAAAGTATTAGTAATGCAAAGCAAATATGTGAAAAAGGCACCTTGTGTAAATTCTTTTATATGTCCTCTTATGCCGAATATTGCAGTGCAAACTACAGTAATAGTAAAAATCTTTTTGAGAACAGAGTGTTGGTTATAGCTGAGAAAAATGGAACCTATGACCCCAAAAATGTGCCTGCCCTCCCTGCAGAAATCAGCTTTATGAAAGAAGTCATCAGAGTGAACAAACTATTGGACACAGCCTGGACCAACTTTATGAGTACTGATATTTCTCACGGATTTAAAGATGATTTGAGTGTCGTCAAGTGCAATGTTGTTCCAAACATCAAAATTTATATCCTACGTGCAATGGGCGATGTTTGTAAAAACGGTAATGACATGATGATAAAAATAAAGGAATTACAGAAGGTTAACGCTGCTCCATTACCCGATGATGTGCAAAAAAAGCTTGACTGGCTTGATAAGGAAGTATCAAAATACAACGGAAACCTAAGTAACCTGAATAAGGCCTGGCAGGAATTCAATGCCAATATTAAAATTAGCACTGAGTACCGTGGAGTTTACTGCGAAAAAGATGCGCAAATTAAATCCTATATTATTGAAGGTACCCTCGATCACTGTAACAAAGGAGAAGCAATGCTTCAGGAAATCGCCAAAGTTCAAAAAGAATTCAAACCTACCTTAGATCAAAATACGCTTGATAAAATCAAAAATCTAGAAAATCTTGTCAATAAAGAAAAAGAGCATGTAGCTCAATTCACAAAGGCCTGGGAAGAATTTAAGGCTAATGATACGCTTACTGTGAATACCAAATTTCCATTTGAATACTGTAGCAAAGAAATGTTGGTACAGGCCTATATTATGGATGGCCGTCTTGGTATGTGCGCTAGAGGAGAAAGCAGGCTGAGTGAAATTCTCAAAATTAAAAAAATGAGCAATTTTGAGGGCTTTTCTGAACTCACTATTTCGAAATACAACGATTTTGAGAAAAGAGTAAATATCATCAAAGAAGATAATGCTCACCTCAATAAACTTTGGTCAACATTTATTACGAACAAGGATACAATCTTAGAACCTTATATGGTTGCCAACCTTTATTGTGATAAAATCATGCAGGTGAAATCATGGTGTTTGATGGGACATTTTAATACCTGCGTTCAGGGTCAGGAATACCTCAGTAAAATAGATGCTCTGCAGAAAAAAGACAACCTTGTTTTCGATAAAGAACTTGCCTGCAGAGTTACCAGACTCAGAATTAAGGTTTGGGACTGCCGCTATTGGGAATTGGTTGAAAAGGCTTGGGCACTTACACATGCCGAACGCGAAGATTTTGGGCCAAAATCTGCAAAGGTTATGTACAAAGATTTGAATGGTCCTAAGCAGGTTTGTGAAACCAAGGTTGAATACGAACCCCTTGGCAAAATCGGAATCAAATATGTCATCAAAATTTATCTATGCCAAAATGTTGATCTTGCAAAAATGGGTGACCCGGAATATTATAAAAAAATTGCAAAATGGATTGACAATGAAGTTCTGGTAAAATATTGCTCTCCCGATTACAGATGTAAAAAAGATTTTAAACTTTATATTGAGGGACATACCGATGGCAATCCAATGACAGCAATCAGATACCCTGAATCGTTTAATATACCTAAAGGTACACCTTACACTCACTTCATTGGAACCAAAGATACCATTCAGAAAGTATTGGACAAAACAATTACCTATGAATTGAAATCGAATATGGAACTGGGCTTGGGTAGAGCATGGACTGTAAAGAAACAACTTGATTTTATTGGTGCCCCTGTTACTATCGGGGCCTACGAGCACCCTGCCAATGAGAAAGGTGGCGAGTACAGAAGAATGGAAGTAGAGCTTTTCTTACCTAATTTGCTGCTCGACTTTTTTGAAGCAAAACTAAAAGAACTGCTCGATGCTTCAGGAATAGGTCCACAGCCAAAACAATGCGAGGGTTAATGATTTTAACTTGTCCAAAAAACTTATATTTCAATGGTCGGCAGTTTTAAATTGCCGGCCATTTTTTTCATGGCCAGTTACCACAAAAAAAAACCTCCTAACTTGTGTCAGGAGGCTCAGTATTTGTTGTTTGAGAAACAATTAAGCAACTACTTCAACAGCAGCAGGCTCAATGCTTACAAAAGTACGGTTTTTATAACCTTTTTTGAATTGTACGATTCCGTCGCAAAGAGCATAGATTGTAAAATCTTTACCTACTCCGACGTTTAGGCCCGGGTGAAAACGGGTTCCGCGCTGACGAATGATAATATTGCCGGAAATCGCCAATTGGCCTCCAAACAATTTAACACCCAAACGTCTACCTTTACTGTCGCGGCCGTTATCCGAACTACCTACACCTTTCTTGTGTGCCATGATATTATTTTTTGATTAGTGGGATAAATTGGTTAATTAAGCGATGTTATCAATTTTTATCTGAGAGAAAAATTGACGGTGACCGTTTTTCTTACGGTGTCCCTTACGGCGTTTTTTGTGAAAAACGATAACTTTGTCACCTTTCACATGTTTCAATACGGTGCAGCCTACTGAAGCTGCTAAAGTGGGTTTACCCACTTGGTAAGTGTCGTCTTTGGCCAGGAGGAGTACTTTGTCAAAAGTAACTTTATCGCCCTCGTTGGCAGCCAGACGGTGTACAAAGATCTCTTGACCTTCGCTCACCTTAAATTGTTGTCCTTGAATTTCTACGATTGCGTACATCTTACCTTGTTAGAAAAATTGGTTTAAAAATTTGTTAAAAAATGGGTTTTAACCACATTAGAGGTGCAAAGATACACCGTCAATTCAAAATTCCAAAACTTTCCTAAATATTTTTTCTACAATAGTTAAAACCCAAAAGAGTTGTAACAAAGAAGATAAAATGCTATTTTTGCACATTCACACAAATAATTTTTAAAAATGAAAAGCCTAGTATTATTCAGCTTAGTTATCCTCTTGGGTGCTTGTGCTAGCCCACAAAAAAATAACAATGACGATCAGCTTGATGCTGAAAAACCCGGAAAATTTTACGGCCTCAAAGAAATCAATGCAGATAATGCCATTTCATCGGATTCAATCATTACTATTCTTGACGAGAACAAAAAACTCCTCGAATTTGAAATAGAGCCCGGCGTCAAGGTTAAAGGCGTCAAAACCAAAATAGAGGGCAGAATCGTTGACATGTGCAAAATGTCAGGTTGTTGGTTCAATTTTAAAAATAAAGATGGTAAAATCATAACCATAAATATGCGTGAGCATAAAGAGACTCCCAAAGAATGGTCCGGCAAAATTGTTGCAGCCGAGGGAATAGCTTATTCCGAAACAATCAGTATCGAAGAATTAAGGCATGCGGCAAAGGCAGAGGGTGCTAGCAGAGATGATATTTCCAAAATCAAAAGCCCACAAACTAATTATTACCTGCTTGCAGATGGTGCAATTGAAAAAAAATAAGATCTCAAAAAGGTAATCTTATTTATTTTTAACTGTTCTAAAAAAAATATTTAAAAATATTTGGGCATTCAAATAATTTAGTCCTATATTTGCATCCGCTTAAAGAACGAAATACACCGATATACACGGTAGATTCTGTAGCTCAGCCGGTAGAGCATTTGACTTTTAATCAAAGGGTCTCGGGTTCGAATCCCGACAGAATCACAAATTACTTTCCAGTTATACAGTCTATTACGGTAGATTCTGTAGCTCAGCCGGTAGAGCATTTGACTTTTAATCAAAGGGTCTCGGGTTCGAATCCCGACAGAATCACAAACACCTGCCTTTTCCTCTTAATCCGTGGGAAAGGTTTTTTTTATTATTGATAAAATGATAATGAAATTTTATAAATACCAAGGTGCCGGCAATGATTTTATTATCATTGATAACAGAAAATCGCTTTTAAAAAATCCGGATACCAAAACCATATCGAAGCTTTGCGACAGAAGATTCGGTATTGGTGCTGACGGTCTTATCCTTTTACAAAACAGCTATGGCTATGATTTTGAAATGGTTTACTACAATGCCGATGGAAATCTTGGATCTATGTGCGGAAACGGAGGACGCTGCATCGCTTCATTTGCAAAAAAACTGCAAATTGAAGGCGAAGATCTCAGGTTTTTAGCTGCAGATGGCGAACATCTTGCCAAGGTAATTGCTTCCGATTATATTGAATTAAAAATGGGTGAGGCAAAAGATATCATACTATCCGAAGCATCCTGTTTTCTAAATACAGGCTCTCCCCATTACATTTGCTTTGTCGATAATGCCAATGAAATTGATGTGTTCAGTTCGGGGCGTGCGATCAGGTATTCAGATCCTTACAAAGAAAAAGGTGTAAATGTCAATTTTGTAGAAATTATTGCAGAAAACCAGTTGAAAGTTTTTACTTACGAGCGCGGAGTTGAGGATGAGACACTGGCTTGCGGTACAGGTGTTACAGCAGCAGCACTCGCTTATTTTCTTCAAAATACTGAACCTAAAGCAGGCAAGCATGTTGTTGACATCCGTGCAAAAGGAGGAAATTTGTCGGTAAAATTTAACTACTATAATAACCATTTAAGTGATATCTGGCTCTGCGGACCTGCAACATATGTCTTCGAGGGCGAAATCGAAATAAGTATTTAACTTACATCAACTCAAAACCAAATAATAACATGGAAAAAGATAAAATCAAAAGCCATAACCTCATCAGCCTGAACGTAGGCCTCGATGAAAAAAGAATTCCAATTCATATTGAATGGTCTGCAACTGAAGGGCAAAAGGAGCCATTGGAATGTAAGGCTATGCTGGTTTCACTATTTGACAAAGAACATCGCGACACTTACAAAATTGACCTTTGGACTACCGAAATGCAGGTTGCAGAAATGGACAAATTTATGTTTCAGACACTAAAAGGCCTTGCTGAAACTTATTTTAAGGCAACCAACAATTCGCAACTCTCGAATGATTTTATGCGTTTTGTTCAGTACTTTGGAGAAAAGACAGAAACGCTTCCAAAGTAAACATGTAACATTTTTAAAATTAGAAAAACCGATGTACAGTCTTTGTTCATCGGTTTTTTTAATAATTATGCTAAAACCCAGGCAGACTATTTTTTTGGGATTCCTCGCTAATTTTTATTTTGTCGTTGTAGTTACTTAAAACTTCCTGCTCATTTCGAATTCCTTTGTATACGCAGTAAAGCTGAAACAACAGAATTGCAATGATCAATAAAACAGCAGAAATTATCATTGGCGATATTGTTGTTAAACCAAGTAGCGGTGATCCGGGATGTTTTAATAAAAAAGCAACCACTATGGATAATAAAATACACAAGTGTAAAATTACATCTTCACTACTGAATGGCATTGGCACTTTATAAGGCAATTTGGCAGAATGTTTTTTGTTAAGTTTGAAATCGCGATAATAACTCATCAATTCATCCAAAATGCAGGTTAATAACGCAATATTGAATTGCCAATCCCTGAATGTAAAAATCTTAACAAAGTTATAAAGCGCTTTGAAGCTATCCTCCTTGCTTGCCTCTACAAATGGTAAAATAAAACCCAGTCCAATAATAATAAAGACAAAATAAACAAAGTACATAAATAGCCTTGTAGCAAAAATTGATATCAAGGCAGGCTTTATTTTTCCATTTTCCACTTTCGCCTGCTGCAATTCTCCTGCAATTTCAACATATTCAACATTGCTAACTTTCAATCTGTAGAAAATTATTTTTACGAGATTTTCAAACCAAAATAAATATACTATATGAAATACCCCCCATTCAAAGTAAAATAGTCCTGTAATGCTAAAAATTGCAGTAAAAAAAGGCATGAGATACAGATTGAGTCTGTTTATGCTATTCATATTGGTAGTTTAGTATTGTATAAATTAAAAAAGCGATAGAGATAAATCTCTATCGCTAAAAGTTCTTCTAACTTCAAACGAGCAATTGTGCCGTTTGAGAGCTATTTGAATCTTATTTTTTTGGAGCTTCTTCTTTCTTAGGAGCTTCTTCTTTTTTAGCTTCACCTTCTTTAGCTTCACCTTCTTTAGCTTCTTCTTTAGGAGCTTCTTCAGTTTTAGGAGCTTCTTCTTTAGGAGCTTCTTCAGTTTTAGCAGGCTCGCTAGCTGGAGCTTCGCCACCGCAAGAAGCAAAAGAGAATACAAGTGCAAGTACGAACAAAAGATTCAAGAATTTCATGGTTGAAATTGTTTAAATTGTACAATAAAATAATTAATAAAAAGAAATGCTATTGAGCAGATCTGTATCATGAGTCCGAAGACTGAATTTTAAATTTTAATAAAATTTAAAAAGTTATACTTTTTAAAACCTTAACTTTTCATTTTTAATAAAATGTTAAATTACATCTTGATTAAAACAATAACTATGCCAACTATTAAAAAGTGCAGATACTTAAGTTGACAATTTCCAAAAAATTAAGTTCTGTTAAGGTCAGAGAACAATAATCATGGAAATTTAATTTCCTTTTTAAATAAGCGATAGAGGGTTAACTCTATCGCTTTATTTAGAACATAATTCTATTTTTATCAAAAAGAATTATTTACCATTTTTTGCATCAGCTTTTTTAGCATCGTCTTTCTTAGCTGTAGTATCTACTTTAGCTGTAGTGTCTACTTCAACTGGCTTTGGCTCATTTGTTTGAGCGTTTTTGGTAGAGTCTTCACCTGTTTTAGTCTCATCGGTTTTAGTTTCACCACCAGCACATGATGTGAAAGAAACTACGAGTGCTAGTACGAACAAAAGATTCAAGAATTTCATGGTTGAAATTGTTTAAAATGTACAATAAAATAATTAATTAAACAAGAAATGTTGTTGGACATATCCGTATCTTATGCCCAAGGGCTTATTTTTTAAATCTGTATAGATTTTCTTTTTTATCTTCTTTCCTAATTTCTGAAAGCACCAAAATACTATCAGTGAGTTCAACAATAGTCCAAGTGTCAGAACCTTTTTCTGATTGGAGTAAAATTTTCTTGCCATCTTCCGAATTGGTGTAAGTTCCTTTAATCCCAGCACCATCGGATTGTTTCATAGAAAAATCACCACTCTCTGTCAGATTAAGGATTAATCCACTTTGATCTTTTACGTTGTTAACCATTTCGAGTCTCCATTCGGCAACCAATGACTTGTCAGCTTTTACTGTTTCAACTTTCGAAGTTGTATCTGTTTTCTCTTCCTTTTTATCTTCACTTGCTTTTGGCTCATTGTTGCAAGCAGTAAACATGAAAAAGGATGCTGACAAAACAAAAATTGAAAAATATCTCATAATTGACAAAAAAGTTAAATTTCTATTAGTTAAAACTTGCTTTAACATTTTCTTAAAAACAAAATGTTATCGTTTTTAATAACTGTTGCAAAGATAATGCCAAACTCAAAATTTTAGAAAATATTTTTAACTTTTTTTTAAGATTTTTTTTTGATA
>JBIPOO010000409.1:0-2880 GCA_044379045.1 Saprospira sp. | reverse complement strand
AGAACTGAAAGTGATGCAGGAAGTGATCACCCTGGTTGTTTTTATGCTTTTTACTTTGCTGTTTTTCAAAACCGAAACCTTCCGATGGAACCATCTTCTTGGCTTTGTTTTTCTGATATTGGCGGTATATTTTGTCTTTAAGAAATGAGGTAATAAGCGCTAGTGCATAATAGCTAGTGCCTAGTTTGCGTTGTTAAAACTGTAAAAGTCTAGCGTTTTTTAGTCTAGCGTCTAAAATCATTTGCCCATTTTCACCCCTTCCTTCACTTTGTAATATCTTCCATTGCTACGATCTAAAAAAGTGCTTTCGGAACTATCGAAATCAAGTACTTTCATAGTGCCATTTTGGAACTTTATCAGTAGTGAATAAATTGGATCGAAATTGAAGGGCTTGGTCGATTCATAAGCATTGGATATAAAATAAGCAGTGACGGCTTTGTCCAAAGTTTTTTTCGACATAATAGAGAGTTGGGCAGCTGTCTTGTCGGCTATTTCGAGAAAGGGGGCATCCATTTTTGAAACTTCTTCCAAATCGGTTGTTTTTGAACTATTGACTCTGTCCCAAAGGAAATATTGTTCTCGGTAATATTGAATAGGTTCGCTAAGCCAGTTATTTTTAAGCTTACCATAATTTTGATTAAGGAATTTTTCCAGGTCTTTCGATTTGCTGAATTGTTGTTTGAGCGAGTCGCTTAGAAACCTAACAGTTGCCATTTCATCATTCACATTGTCAACTTCGCAGAAAAACCAGACTGGTTCATCTTCGTTGTCATTGCTAACAGGAAAAATATTAAAAATTGACATATCCTTTACCTTACTGTTGTACATCCTGAAGAGCATAGAACCCTCCTCGCTTGTATACATTAGGGCATACTCTTTGGCGTTAAATTCCAAAAGTTCGATAAAGTCATCCGATCTTCTAAGCAAATTTTCATTTTCTTTATCTGTTTCTGCACTAAACCATTTGCCCAATAATTTCTGATTAATTACAGATTTATCAGAACTGCTGATGGGTACCTTTGATGTGTAAAGTTCACAAGAGCTCAACGAGATTAGCGCAAATAAAAAAATAAGCTGTTTCATTTTGGTAATAAATTTTTAAATAAATTAGTTAAGATTCCTCTTTGTTTTTAAAGCCTATCGATCTGAATGTATTCTGCAATCTCATATTGGAAAGCCCTTCCTCATATTCCGATTTTATGAGCATAAACATCTCGTCAAGGAATTTCTCGTAGGAGGCCTCAACCTTACGGTCTATGATAAACACTTTACCATCTTCACCATATCTGGCTTTATATTTTCCGTCTTTATCTATAGAAATGTCAATGGGCAGGACAATAGTATAATGCGGATAAGGATATTTTTGGGGTAATTCGAATAGCGTAAGCCCGATGCCAAATTCAAAATAACCGTCCTCGCGCAATGCCATCAGCAAGTAATCGAAGCCGCTGATTTTATCAGGGGCACCATAGCTGTCGATATTGTAAAGGGCAATTTCACCCAAAGGAATTCCGTAAAAACTAATCATTTTATCCCAAATCTCCCTGGCTAAAATTTTACAGTCCTCCTCATATTGTTTGAATAAGTTTCTGGCCTTTGTAAATGCTACACTCAGTTCTTCGAATTTTGTCATTTTTATTTAGCTGGGTTTGCTGTCATAGCTGTTTTAACATTTCTATAACTTTTAAAAAATCCTATTATTGTTCTAGCTGACAAAATACTTAGAAATAACTTTTAAAAATATGACTTGCCAACATATTGGCAGCATTTTCTGATTTTCTGAACCAAAGTTCTGGTTCAATCATCTCCAATTCCGATAAAACTGCTTTGTCATGATTGTCCCAAAAAATATCCACTCTGGCATAAGCCGGTAGGGGAGAGATAGATGTAATCACTTTTTCAGCCAAAGCAATTTCCTGTTCCGTAGGTGTATAATCATGTACCGTACCTCCAAAATCGTCCTGAACTCTGAAATCGCCTGCTTTGGCAAGTTTTAGCACAGCATGGCTAAATCTGCCTCCAAAAAGCATTAATGCAATTTCGCCTTTTGTGAGAATATTTTTTTGAAATTCCTGCAAAAGCATTGATTCATTGGCGATAAGCGATGTGAAAATTGTTTCATATTTTCCTATTTCTTCTTTGCTGAATCGGTAAGTATGCCTTGCAGCACCCGAGATGGCTGGTTTTAAAATAAATTCTGTCCAGATTTTATCCTTCGAAATTTCTGATAAAGCTCTTTTTTCTCCTTTTTCAATAAATATAGTGTCGGGAATTTCAATGCCATTTTGTTGAAGATCGCGCAGATAATGTTTATCCATATTCCATTTTAGCAATGAAATCGGATTTATAAATTGGGTGAGTTCAGCAGTTTTTTCGAGCCAGGGCATAAACTCTTCTATCCGGTCGAAATAATCCCAGGTAGTTCTGAAAATGGCATATCTGGTCCTAGTCCAATCAAAATCGGGATTATCCCAATAGGTTCTATGCGCCTTTAGTCCTTTTCGCTCCAAAGCTTCTTTTAGGAGCCTGTCTTCCAGCATTACATTATAGCTGTAGTCATTTATAATTGCCGGATTGTCATAACGGCTGTCTGTTAAAATCGTAATATCGTATTTGTGCATTTCATCGAGATTAGAAATGTAAAATTATAAAAATTTGCATATTTTCGTCTAGGGAATAACAACAGAACATGCAAGTTTTTATTAATTCAAATTAATTATTCTCAACTAAGTCAGATCAAACTTGTTCTATGAGAAGGAAAAATCCAAAAATAATTAAAATATAATGGAAGAAGAATTTATCAACCCTATTGACCCTAAAAAAGTAGCCGAAAATCCCGGATTGTTACCATACGCTCACACAGTTGGCGGTTTCATTATC
>JBIPOO010000408.1:0-2885 GCA_044379045.1 Saprospira sp. | reverse complement strand
TGGGAATATCAAATAAATGATAACACCAACAAGAAAAATAATGGCATAGCTTATCCATTTTATTTTGCTATTTTTTATCTTTTTCTCTAAAAGAATAGCTGTAATAATCATCAATATCGCAATGACAATGACGGATACTATACCATAAATGATAATTCGGTCGGATTCGGTCATAGTTCATGAAGTTGGTTCGTAAAATAATAGTTATCAAAAGTAAAAATATTTTTAAAAAAATTCAGTTTAAATACTTCATTTTTTGGATGTAAGAAAATGGCCACAAAGCCATCAAATCATAAAAAAAGGCGGCACAAGGCCGCCAAAAAAATAGGATGGATATATAAAACAGGTTAGAGGGTTTTATTCTATGATTATCTTTCTCACAAAAGATCCACTTTCAGAATCTATGCTAATGGTATAAAAACCAGCAGGCAAATCATAAGGCAGTTGAATCGGAGTATTATTTGAATTAGTCGTGTAAACCAATTGCCCATAGGCATTAAACAAACTGATTCGTTCAAAATTCTCTGTTGAACTTATGTTTAATTGTTCACCCTTCGCTAAGGGATTGGGATAAATACTCAATTGCTCCGCGCTGTTGTATGAAATTGCTATAACAGGAGATTCTGAAGTTGTACCATCAAAATCTACATTTTTTACACGGTAGTAGTTGTATCCTTTATTGGGGTTATTATCAACAAAACTATAATCATGACGATCGGTTGAAGTGCCAGCTCCCATTACAATAGCTAACTGCTCAAAATTTACAGCATCTGTCGATTTTTCCAAAATAAAAAAGTCATTGTTGAGTTCAGATGAAGTCGACCAGAATAAATTGACAGCCTCTTTTTCTGCCATTGCACTAAAATCGAGTAATTCGACAGGCAATAGTAAACAAGTACCACATGGCGCCTGAAATATTCGATAGGAAATAATTTCATCGGCACGGTTTGCATTGCCAGATACGCGAATGGTGCCAGGACCAGTCAAAGTAAAATTATCATTGGCAGTTAAATTTCCAGCACCATTTACGAAGGCTTTTGACCCTCCAAGTATATCAACTTTCAATCTGTCGCCAGCGTCTATGCCCGATGCTGTACACCCAGTACGGTTTCTTGCTGTTGCATAAACTCTAAAGGTACAGCCAGCGGGAACTGGAATATCAACAGACATATTAACCTGACCTGCAAGACAATCCCCAGAAGTACCGGATCCGCAATTAGGACCTCCAACTGTACTAAGATTACAACCAGAGAGGCAACCGCATCCAGCACCAGAGACGCCAACAGATCCATTTTGGATAAAGGGTTGATCTAGAATATTAAATATACATGAACTAGCATTCCATTGTTGTCCTGCAGTGCTAACCCAATTGACATTATTGGAAATGTTAGTGAGTAAGGTGCTTCTGTTGTTTATATAACGACTTGTAGAGGCTGAAGCACAATCATAATGCCATTGGTTTTGGCTCGATGCCATTTGAATGGCAGTAGTTCCTAGTGTAAGTCCAGCAGGCAAACTGGTATTGTTTCTTGGAGTTCCACCGCTAGCGCAATCCCCGCCTGTGGCAAAGGTACCATTGTGACGAACACCATAAATAAATGTTGGTGCGCTTCTTGTTCCTTGTAGCACAAAAATATTGTCGCCACCACTGTTAAGGCCAAAATTGCTGCCCCAGGGATTACCCAATGATGCTTTTGTAATGGAACCAGTTGAGCTGCTGACCGGATTGCCTGCAGCATCTACTTCAATATAAATAATACTTCCTGCTAGTATAGTTGATGTAACTGTTAGTTGAACAGCAAATTCATCATTATCACAAAACCAGCTGTTAGTGGTTCTGTTCCAGTTGTTATCGGTTACAATAAAGCTAGTGTTACAATCCAATTCTCGGAGTACAAGCAACTTAATGGCATCGTTTCCGCCATCGGTATTATTATTGGTTTTGAAACCGATTATGGCAATATCTCCAGCAGATAACACTGTTTGAGCATGGGCCTCAATAAATGAGAGAAATGCAAGGGCAAAAGAAAAGTTTTTAAAAAGTGTAGAAAGGTTCATAAGCAATTATTTTAAAAATTTACCCCTATTTTACAAGACGATTTTGGGAAATTTCTTGTTGTTAAATAATATTTTAATAATTCAGCATCCGGAGTTATTGAAGCCAACTTTTGGTTTATCTATTTTATGAAATGACTGATTGCGGAATCGCAAGAAAAATAGAGACTTCTTTAATTTGTTGCAAAAATAGCCTTAGCGTATTTCTATAACTTTATCTACTTGTTATGATATTATTACTAAAAGCTGCTCTTTCTAAATTTTTTAAAGTTTTAATTAATATGTGGATAACCAACAATTAATATTTCTTAAAAACATTTGATTCATTTTAAAACAGTGTACGGCTCTGTTTTTATAAATAAAAAAAGGGCAACCGAAATCGGCGCCCTTGGGTGTAATTTGAGATTTATATCTTGCTATATTTTATGCTACCTGCTTCAACAATTCCAACACATATTCCTTATTCTGAACGGCAAACTTGTTCTCTGATTTTACCTGAGCAGCATATCTGCTCTTCAGGTTTTCCAAAGATTTTTTAAGGACTTCGAGATTTGTGTTTTGAGTGTTCATGACTTTTATATTATTTGCTTTTGTCTTGTTTTTGTTTGTTTCAATTTAATGCTTGTTCGCTGTAAATTGTTACCGCTTCAAAAAATATTTTCAGCGTTTCTTAAATAATTTCTTTTGGGCAAATCTGTTTTTCCTACCCAAAAAATACAACTAAAGTAGTATTTTTTGAGCCTATCCCTAGTCTTATCTTTGAGCGGACTAAATGCAACGCCAAAAGATATACTTAAAAAACTAAGTTGTTCTGTTGTTTTTTTGGTCCC
>JBIPOO010000014.1:0-32478 GCA_044379045.1 Saprospira sp. | reverse complement strand
AGTTGTTTCCTGTCAAAATCAAGATCGGAAAGACGCAGACTACGCACCTCCATACATCGCAGACCACAGCCATAGAGTAAGCCAATCAATATTCTATGCTTGAGTAATTTGGCTACTTTCAGCATTCTCCAAACCTCCTCTTTGTTGAGTACGGTGGGTAGTTTTTTCTCCTGCTTTATCTCCGGTAGGCGCAAATACTCGTAAGGCAACTCTTCTCCTTTCAGCAGAAAGCGAAGTCCGTAAACAGTATGCTTAAAATAAGTCTGTGACGGTGTTTTTGACTTTTTCTGCAGGTAAAAAAGATAGTCCTGTACCTGTTCAGGATCTAAGTCCAATGGCAATTTTCCAAAGTGCAAACTAATCGCCGCCAAATGTCTTGAATAACAGTTGAAAGTACTTTTACTCCTTCCTAATACGGATATATTCCGTTCAAATCTGCCCAAAAGTTCTGAAAATCCTGAAATCTCCCGTTTTGCTTGGTTGATGAGTTTGTTCTCTCTCAGCTCATCCTGTGGCTTTTTTTTGTCATAACTTTTATTTTTTGACTTTTTTATTAAGTTACATATCTTTGTAAAGATATGAAAAAGATGGGAACAGCTACCGAAGGTTTAGTTCAACACGGGTTTGGCAAAAGTGGCGGTTCAGTGCTCCGAACAAACTTTTGTGCAAAAAAGCCCGCCCATCGCCAATCTGCAAAACGTTAACAAACAAAAATTGAAAATCTATGAATTTCGAAATTGAACATTGGCCAAATTATTTTGGGAAACATGCATTATTACGATTGCTGAAAGGATTTATTAAAGGTTGGATAGTTTTATCAACAATAGGAATTGTGTTATTTGGAATATATTTTTTCACCCATTTGTTCATACTTCAATGGCTTATCAGAGGCATTGTCTTTGTCTTAGCAATTTCTCCTTTCTTACCAATAATTTCGTTCTTTCAGAGAGATAGAAAAAATCCATCTTATGCTATTAATAAAGATGGCTTCTTACTTAATGAAAGAGGTTGGAACGCTGCTTTTTTCACATGGGATGAAATTCAATCAATTAAGGAATACGATCATCCAAAATTTGGCAAAGAGCTACATTTTGAATTCGTTTCATACACAAAAGCTATTAATAAGCCCAATCAAGATAAATTTGCACAATCACTTTCCAGAGAATATGAAATTGAGAAACAACCAAAAAAAATTAGTAATCAATTGGTTAAAGGAGATGTAAGAGAATTTATTGACTTATTTATTAAATATTTTAATTCACAAAAAAATAAAACTCTAGCATCAGAACAAAATACACAAAATAATGAAATCAAAAATTATCTCATGACTAAGGAAGATGCTATAAAAATAGCGCAAGAATATATTGATAACAATACCAAAATCCAAGCAAGTATTAAGGGTCGTGCTCAATATATGAGTGAATGGGTACTGGATGCCTATTTACATACGGTTGACCATCCTGTTTGGGTAGTGTTTGCCGAAAATCTTAACACAGGTCCTTTTATAGATGGCGTGAATGAATACTCAATTGTTGTAAGTACCCAAACAAGAAAAGTTGAAGATGTTAGATTAACATAAGCTGACATGATTTGCTAACACTATGTAAATAACATTAAAAAGACTTTTCACGCTAACTGTTAACTAAAATTATAAAACCCACAATATGACAAACATTGTTTGTAAGACAATATTCAAAGCAAGAAATTTACTTTTAGTAATTCTTTTACTTCAAATTTCAGTCTGTACAGGACAAGTTAAAGAAAAAGCTGTTACCGATACAATAGAAAAACAAGTAAACACCCAAACACTCATTTTAAAACAAAACACGATCTTTCCGCAAATTCACAGCAACTTAAATGGAATGGTAAGAGAGTTTGTAAGGACAATGTATCAGGATAAAAAAGGGAACTATTGGTTTGGAACAAATGGAGATGGAATTATACGCTACAATGGACAAATACTTGAAAGAATAACCATTGCTGGAATTAGTCCAAATTTTAGGGTTTTAGAGATTGTAGAAGATAAAGTAGGTAATATTTGGTTTGGGACCTGCGAAGGACTTATAAAATACGATGGTATGACATTTAAACCATTTTCATTGAAAGAAGGACTGACAGGTAAAGATTCGGAAATTTGGGGTTTAACAATTGACAAAAACGGACTTATTTGGGTTGGGGCAACAGGTGGAGTTAGTCATTTTAACGGTGAAAAGTTTATACCTTTTTTGTTGCCAGTTTCAACAGTTGAAAATGCAAAACCAATGCTATCTGATAAATTGGTTTTTAAAATCATAGAAGACAAGAATGGAAATATGTGGTTTGCTACTGATGGGAATGGAATTTTTAAATATCAAAATGGAGAATTTATTCATTTAACAGCTAAAAATGAACTTAGCGATAATAACGTTGCAGATATTCTAGAAGACAAACAAGGAAATATTTGGATTGGAACTTTTAATGGCGGTGTGAGCAAATTTGATGGTAAAACATACACCAACTTCACAAAGGATGGAATTATTGCAGGGGTTGAAACTTATAATTTTTATGAAGACAGCCTGGGGAACATTTGGTTTACGGCTGAAGGTTATGGTGTTTACCGTTATGATGGCAATAATTTCAAACAATTCACTACTGAAGATGGCTTAACCTCCAATGTAACGCAGAGTATTTTCGAGGACAATAAAGGACAAGTTTGGTTTGGAAGTTGGCAAGGATTAAGCATTTATGATGGAAAAATAATTAAGAATGCTAAAGACAAAGAATCTTGGACGAAATAAAATAACGCTTGCTAAGAGCTTAGAAATATTTGCCATAATAATTTGGCAATATGGTATTTATACAAACAATGCGCAGTCTTAACAGGTCACCCCTACGGGGCTTAAAAATTTTGTTTACATCTTAATACTAAGAACAGGTCGCTCCTCTGGAGCGAAAAATGGCTCCGTAGGAGTCAAATGTTCTTAGCTATAATTGAATAAGATGAAAAAAAGCCCCGTAGGGGTGAACTGTTTGATTGTTTAACAAGGTTTTGTGAATATATTAGTTTTATAAAATCCAACCCTTGATTCACATATTTATGAAAGAACTAATCGAAAAAATACTACTACAGGAAATTGAAGCAGTAAGAGAATTACTAAAAAATCCTATTGACTGGAAAGCTGAATCAAAGCACCCTTGGTGGCCTCCGTTAAACGCGGCAGTAATAAAAGGTAACTTGGAAATTGTTAAGCTTTTACTAGAAAATGCTTCTCCATTGGAAAATGTAAATAAAAAAGACAAGATGACTGCACTTCATTTTGCCGCTTCTGGTAAGCATGTTGAAATTGCAAAATTGTTAATTGAAAAAGGTGCAGACGTAAATGCCAAAGATGGGCATGGCAATGGTCCATTGTTTAGAGCAGGCAATTGCGAGGAAATTGGTGTTATGCTCATGAAAAATGGCGCAGATCCTGATATGGAAAATAATTCCGGAATCTGCCCTAGAAAAAATGCAATTGTAGCCTATGATTACATTCGAAAATATTTAAATGACACTGAAAAATATCCAACAACAAGTAATTTTGGAGAAGCTGCAAAATTTGGTGATACCTTCGGAGTTACATATTACCTTGCAAAGGGCGCTGATGTCAATCAAGAAGGTGTAAATGCTTTATGTTCTGCCGCAAGTAAAGGGAAGTTGGAATTGGTAAAAATACTAATTGACGCAGGGGCAAAAGTAAATGAAACAGATTCTGCTCAAAATACGCCATTATTTTGGGCAGCCGGAGAAGGGCATCTCGAAATTGTAAAATTGTTGGTAGAAAATGGCGCTAACATAATGGCAGTAAATAAATGGGGCATATCTGTTCTTGATGCCTGTAAAAATCATCCTGAAGTGGAGAATTATATTAAATCAAAAATAAGATGAACACAGATTTTGGTTGGTTGGCTATAGTGCTTCCTATGACCGACTATAATCGGCTGCTCTGAAAAGCATGGGTCTAGCTACCTTAGTTTTCATAAATCAGATCAAGAGGAATCGGCTGCATTCATTGACTTAGATTTTTGATTATCTATGTATTCAACTCATTGCAAAAACCAAAAACGGATTATTGGGTTTGATTTGGGATCATCCAGGCTAATAGAAAAGGAAAGAAATGTGCTTTAACAAGATTGATTTAATCGAAAATTGATGGTAATTTTATAAATTGCCTTAATTGGTAAAAAAACGATGAACAGTTTAATAAAGAATATTAAAATGAGAAATAATCTAAAATAATAAAAATGGAAGAGTTAAAACACTTCACTAAAAAAATTATCAAAAAACTCCTTCGGAAGTAACAATTGTTGTGCAATGAATGAATTTTCAAGAAAATATCGCGACATGTACCTTTACATTACAAAGTATATACAAACAGTTAAGAAAGTTAGCACGAAATTAAATGCCCCTTATGGTCTGCCTTTCACAAAAGCGCCTACTGTTCATTTATTAAAAAGTAGTTCTAGTCCTGAAGTAATTAGCTTTTTTCTTTGGTCGGGCGCAACAAATAGCATTATACCTAAAACTGATTACGTTGAAGTGTTGAGTGTAAAGAGCGAAATTATAAATACTAGCAAATCTAATTTAAAACAGGAGCTAATAAAAGAAGATGTTGATTTTATACCATATTCAAATTTCATTGAAACATTTAAAACAATTTTACAGCCCATAGGTCCGGAGTTATCGGAACTTCCCTTATTAATTTCAACCAACACAACCGAGGCAAAAAACATCTTAAGTGGACTTGTGATGCGGAATAATGACAAATATTTAAATTGGAAACCTTATTCGCTTTCTGAATTAAAAAAAGAGCTGAGATCTATATAATGTTGTATTTCATTACTACCCCAAAGTTTTTTTAGGGAATAAGGAAACAAATAAAAATAACAATGTAAATACAATTTTTTTTATTGAAAAGATAAATAAAAAATACCCTTTGGCGTTTTGCACCAAAGGGTATATTATTTATTATTTATTGATTATTTAATGACTATTTGTTTGGCTTCTGTTTTATCATCAACAGATATAAAAAGAATGTAAGTTCCTTTAGCCAATGATTCATTTTCAATATTATTTACGCCTTTAGTAAGGGTAAAATCTTGTATTTTCTTGCCATTAAAATCGTACAAAGTAGCAGTAGCTTCTTTTTTGAAATCAGCTATTTTGATATTGAAATTGCCTGAATTAGGATTAGGGAAAATTGAAACTCCCTCAATACTTTCTACACTTTCATTCGTGTTTAAAGGCCTTGAATATGTTCCTTGGTTTATACATATACGAGTTTTACAAGTAGAACCTAATGAGTAAACTGTTACGCACACTTGATTTCCAGCCGGAGGCGGAGGAGTACCATTCAAAGTAAGTACAGGATCATTAGTACCTCTAGGAGTGCACACACCTGCAGCAGTACAAGTTTGCCATTCGTATTGTGGGAACGGTATACCCGTTATTGCAAAATATTGGTCTTGTGAAGTTCCTGGATTAAATTGAATTATTGAATTGGGATTAACAGTAATTTGTGTAGTACTTGTTGCAGAAGTACCACATCCACTATTATGGGTAATTGTAATGTTATAAGTTCCTGCTGTTAATGCAGAAGTATTGAAAGTTAAAGTATTTCCTGATGGTGTTACATTGCCTTGGATAACATTAGTACCACCTGCAGTTGAAATCATAGTAGCTGTGTAATTTCCTGGAAGTGGGTTAGTAAAGGTTACCGACCCTTGACCAGCAATACCAACACTAAAACAACTTGCTTGTACACCTGTAGGAGCTTGCGAAGCATAGGTAATTGTAAAATTAGCCGAATTGTTGCAACCCACAACGCCATTGGCAGTAACTGTAACTGTTCCGTTTAATACCGCTGTTGCACTACTTGGAGTAACCGTTATCGAATTGGTGGTTGTTGTAAAATTTGCAGCGTTCCAACCTGCTGGAAAAACCCAAGTATAATTAGTTACTCCGGGAGTAGCTACACAAGTATAAGTTTGTGGAGTTAAAGCACCTTGAACTATGCAATTCGATCCAGTAATAGTTGGTACTTTTGGTCTAACTCTAAACTGAGACGTAATGTTTCCAGGACAAGCAGTAGATCTAGCTATTAATGTATAAGCCACCGCAGATGCTGTTGAAGGCACATTTACTGCAACAGTTGAGTTGGGACTTGAAGGAACTATTGGCAAAGTGGGAGTTATCGTCCAAGTTGTAGGATTGGCAGAAGCTGATGAGCTAATTGCAAACAAATTGTTGTTAGAACCAAGAGCCACACAAGTGTTGGTAGCTACAACAGGAGCAATGGCTACAGAAGGAGAAGTAAACGTACGATTAACTTGGTAGGTTGTCGTAAATGGCGTACAAGAACCATTTGTAACTGTTAATATTAAAACTCCAGGATTGTTGAAACCATTGGTGTTGATGGTTACCGAACTTGAAGTTTGCGACGCAATTGTCCAACCTGTATTTGGCATTGTCCAAGTACAAGTAAAAGGAGAGTTATAAGAAATTGTAAATGGATTAAGTCCAGTTCCTGTTGGTACGCATCTAGGAAAGGTTGTAGACAATAACTGTGTAGAACCTGAAACTGTTGGTTCAGATGGGAGGATTCCCACAAGTGAAGTAACAACACAAGTTGTACCTGTGACTGCTTGTGTAGTAGTTGTTCCGCCATTCCAAGGATTGGCTTGACCATAACAACATCTTAACGTAAATGGTGTGCTAGTTGATGGGATAAATGTTATTGAGCTATTGTCTGCAGAATAATATATTGAATTAGCTACAACAGCTGGCAATCCAGTCCAATAATACTTATCAAATCCTATTTGATCATTAGCATTATCACTGGCTATTTGGTCAACAGAAAAAGTACATGGTACTCCAACCTTTACACAGGTAGGGCCAACAATTTTTGGAACATTGGTAATCGGTGAAGCTGTATATGTTTTGAAAACATCAAAAGATAGCGCGCCACTGATGTAAACACCAGGACAAAGAAGTACTTCAGTAGTATAACTTACGGAAACTCTTCCTTTGCTTCTAGCCCAAGAAGCGTTGCTTGGTGATGTACCTTCTGATGGTCTATACGATTTGTTATAGCTAATTATTGTAGCACTTGTTCCGTTTGGAGGTTGTGTTTGGCCATTATAATTACCAGCTACGCCTAGCACATTTCCTATGGTGGCTGTATTTGAAAGATCGCCACTTAAACTCCAAGAAACAACTGGTCCAATAGGAGTAGTACTAGCAAAAGTAAACGTTCCACCATTTGGAGTACCTGCATCAGGCATAGTTACTACACCACCAGCGGTTACTTTGCCACCCGCACCTAATACACCTCCAGCACCGGTATTGGTAGATACAACAATACAGTTTGGGGGAACAGTTACAGTTTGAAATCCATTTTGAGCAACTGTTGCTGTTACAGTTGATAGAACTATAGCTATTGCCAAGTTCATTTTTTTTAATTGTTTAATCATAATTTTTTTTGTTTTTAAATTGGTTAGGAATATACAATAATTATTTATTGTTAAGGAGAAAAAATTGGTAATACAAAAGAAAAAAAATTGGTTTTTTAACCTAAGGGGGAGTTAATATAATTACAACAAAAGAGATATTAATTTCAATTTCAAAATAATGTTAATGACTGTAATTTAAATTTTTAATAAAGTTTTTTTTAATCGTACGTTTTTCGTTTAACTATTTTTTTGAGTTTTATTTTTTAAATTATAATTGTCACAAATGTATAATTACTATTATTACAATGTCAAAAATCAAGATTAAGACATTATTAAAAAAACAAAAAATAGAGTTAACCTTAAAAATCATGTTTTAGACAATTTTACTAAAATCAAGCAATCTCGATAATCTTAAAAATCATGGTTTAGACAATAAGGTATTTTTTTACTAATTTTGCGATATTCAACATTTGTAATTTGATTTACCAACTTTGAAGAATTCCTGGATTTTTTCAATTGGTTTAAATTTGATCTAATACAGTATTTTATTGCAATGCAACTTACCGATGAACAAATCGCCATTATTGGCTCGAACGGAAATATAAAAATCAATGCTGTTGCAGGTTCTGGTAAGACAACCACCATCATCGAATATGCCAGAACCCGACCCAAGGACAGCAGAATACTCTACCTGGCTTTTAATAAGTCGGTACGCTTGGAGGCTCAAAAAAAATTCAACGATAAGGGCCTGGATAATGTAACTGTAGAAACAGCGCATTCTATAGCTTACCGTTACACTGTTTCAAGACATGGTTATAAAATCAGGGCATTAGAATACAAGAGTACTGATATTGTACAATGTTTGGGGCTTACGGTTAATGGCGGCGACAAACATGATGTTTATGTCATTGCAAACCATATTCTAAAATTTGCCGCCTATTTCTGCAATTCTGATAAAGAAAAAGTATCAGAACTCGATTATCTTTCATTAATACAGGAACCCGAAGCCAAGGATTTTGTAAAAAACAATTATGAATTCATCGAACTTCAGACCCGAACCTTTTTGGGGATGATGAACAAGGGCGAGATTGAAATTACGCATGATTTTTACCTCAAGAGATTTCAGTTGCTAAAGCCTCAGTTGCCCTTCGATTATATTCTTTTCGATGAAGGCCAGGATGCTTCGGCTGCAATGCTCGATGTATTTTTTAGGCAAAATGCCATAAAAGTAATCGTTGGAGATACGCATCAGCAGATCTACAGCTGGCGCTATGCCGTGAATTCACTCGAAAAAGCAGATTTTACAACCTATCAACTTTCGAAAAGCTTCCGTTTTCCGCAGGAAATTGCAAATCTGGCTGAGGCCGTTCTGAAAAGAAAAGAACTATTGGGCGAATATAAAGGCGTAAATATCAGTGGACTTGGCAGAAGTACTGAAGTAAAGGCTAAGGCAATTCTTGCACGCACCAATTTGGGGCTTCTCGTAAGGGCTATCGAATTTGTGACTGGCAAAAAAGACCTGGGCTCTATCTATTTCGAAGGAAATATCAATTCATATATGTACGCCGATGAAGGAGCTTCGCTATATGACATACTGAACCTCTACAATGGTGATAAAAAAAATATAAGAGACCCGCTTATTCGAAATATGCGTGATATCATAGAATTAGATGAATATATCGAAAAAACAGAAGATGCCCAATTGGGTATGATGCTCGAAATCATAAAAGAATATGGCAATCGCATTCCGAGTATTTTAAAAAGCATTAAAGATAAGCATGTAGAAAACAGCGAAAGAGAAAATGCCGACATCATTTTTTCGACTGTACACCGCTGCAAAGGACTTGAATACGATGTGGTGCAACTGGTAGACGACTTTACGACTGAAGAAAAAATTGAAAAAATGATGGCTTCGGGCGAAAGAAATGAATTTTTGTTATCTAAACTCAATGAAGAAATCAATTTGCTCTATGTGGCCGTTACCAGAGCCAGAAATCAACTCATCATACCACTCGACCTGCTTCCTTATGAGATTCCGGCTTCCTATCGCATTAGGGTAATCAGACCTGAACTGGAAGAAAAAGATAGTCCAAAAACAGGTAAAAACGGTCAAAAAGCAAAACAACCCACTTTTAATAAAGGTAATAAAAATGAAAACAGCCCATCGAAAGCAAATAGTCCATGGACAGAATACCTCGATGAAGAGCTGACAACGCTATACCTGCGGGGTGAATGTATAGAGGATCTTTCAGCATATTTTTCAAGGACGCCTTCTTCTATTAAATATAGATTAAAAAAATTGGGGCTTGAGTAATATAAATTTCATAAAATAGAATCATTCATAGTTTCTTTTCAAACTTTTTTCTTGCAAACTAATTTAAAAAAACCTATAAATAATTAATTAAATACAATAAAACCATAACTTTATGTATTCAAAAGAAAATTAACAGAACAAGACTAAACTACATTTCTGATGAATCATAAAAAGAAAATAGCAATTATAGGCGGTGGAATTGCCGGATTGACATTTGCTCGATGCCTTAGTTCCGAAAATCATGAAATTCACATTTTCGAAAAGAAGGATCAGTTTGGCGAAATAGGCGCTGCTATAAGCGTGTTTCCCAATGCACTCTGTGTGATGGAAAAAATCGGATTATTAAATGATATCCTGAATTCGAGCGGACATTTTATAAAAGTTTACCTAAAGACCGATAAAGGTGTCATTTTAACAGAAACCGAATCCAAAAGCGATTATCCGGTTGTTTGTATTCACAGAGCAAATCTTCATTCCATTCTTTTAAAAAATATTGATGCAAATCTACATAAGGATTATGCCCTGAAAAATCTAATACATCAGGAAAGTGGTCAAATTAACCTGGAGTTTACCAATGGCGAAAAAATGCAATTCGATGCCGTTATTGGTGCCGATGGTGTTCATTCGGTTGTAAGAAAGGACATTATCAATGATGGTGAGCCAATTTTTAGAGGTTATAACATTTGGAGAGGTGTTGTTAAAACAAATTTTGACATTGGGCATGCGAGTGAAACTTTTGGCAAGGGAAAAAGAGTTGGCATCGTACCAATTAAGGACGGAGTCTATGGTTGGTGGGCAACTTGTAATGAAGAATTCATGAAGGACGACCAACCTGAAGGCACAAAAGAAAAATTGAATCGATTATTTGGTGATTGGCACTACCCTATTCCCGAGTTAATCAATAATACAGAGCTAATTTTAAAAAATAGTTTAATTGACAGAAAACCACACAGAGGCTGGTCGAAAGGAAATGCAGTTTTAATTGGAGATGCGGCACATCCAACCACTCCTAATTTAGGACAGGGTGGCTGTATGGCAATTGAAGGAGCCTTTATATTAGCTGAAAGTATCAAAAAGTATGGCTTGACAAAAAAAGCATTCGATAGATATGAAGAGCTACATTATCCCAGAGCCGAAAATATCAACAAAGAAAGTTTAAAACTTGGTAAAATAGGCCAAATCACAAATCCCGTCCTTATATTTTTTAGAAATCTTGTTTTTAAACTCATGACCTCAAAAAGGGCCATAAAAATACTGGACAAATATTTTTCTTATCGGGTTACCAAACTTGAGATTTAAAATAAATAGTAAATACATTGATGTAGAACTGACTACACTCTAAAATGTAGCGAATGCGTAGCGTCAAATATTGATAACTGACACTGCAGTGACTGTAATCAAATTTTAGTAGAGAATACTATTTGTTAATAACACAAAAAAAACCTGACATTTCTGTCAGGTTTTTTTGTGTCGGGGTTGCAGGACTCGAACCTGCGACCCCCTGGTCCCAAACCAGGTACGCTACCAACTGCGCTAAACCCCGATTCAATAAAAAAGTTAAGTGGCGGAGAGAGCGGGATTCGAACCCGCGGTACCCCTTACGAAGTACGACAGTTTAGCAAACTGTTGGTTTCAGCCACTCACCCATCTCTCCGGGTTAACTGAAATCAATTTAAAAGTGTGCATGAATGCCCGCTTTCAAAACGTGGATGCAAATATAGGGCAATTTCTGTTCTAACAAAATCTTTGGCCGAAAAATTTTATAAATTTTAAAAAAATAATCAAAACGTACATTCTTAAACAAATCTATTAAAAATTATTTCTTTCAAATTCAGTCTATTAAAAAAATTGTAAAATGTAAGAATCTGTTCATATTTATGCTTTATTTTGCATACAATAAGCTAGATTAAAAAACCATGATCGATCAAATAAAAAATTCGGCTGCTGCACTTCTCCCTGAACTTATTGAAATAAGAAGGCATTTGCACATGTATCCCGAAATATCCTTCAAGGAATTCGAAACTGCAAAGTTTATCGAACAGACACTCAGCAACTGGGGCATCGAACATATTGAAAGAATTGCTGAAACGGGTGTGCTTGCAAGAATTTATGGTATCAATCCCGAAAAAAGACATCTGGCATTGAGGGCCGATATTGACGCATTGCCCATTATCGAACAAAATAAAACAGATTACATCTCAAGGAATCCCGGATTGATGCATGCCTGCGGACATGATGTGCATACTACTTCCCTATTGGGTACTGCTAAAATTCTGCATGGTTTGAAAAATGAATGGGAAGGAAGCATTACCTTAATTTTTCAGCCAGGTGAAGAAAAACTTCCCGGTGGAGCAACTTTGGTAATCAACGGTGGGCATCTTGATAATCCACGTCCCGACTGTATCCTGGGGCAGCATGTGGAACCAGAGATGGAAGTTGGGAAAATAGGTATTAGAAACGGTCTGTTTATGGCCTCGGCCGATGAAATATATATTACCGTCACAGGCAAGGGTGGTCATGGCGCCAAACCACATCAGTGTATTGATACCGTACTGCTTGCATCTCAGCTTATCGTTAGCCTGCAACAGATTGTCAGTCGCAGGGCAGAACCCACCACCCCTACCGTACTTAGTTTTGGAAAAATATATTCTGAAGGCGGTGCTACAAATATAATTCCCGAAAAAGTGTTTATAGAAGGCACACTAAGGACCTTCGATGAAAAATGGCGATTTGAAGCACATAAAATTATCAGAGAAATGGCCGAACAGCTTTGCTTAGCAATGGGTGGTAGTTGCGATGTCAGGATTGAAGTAGGATATCCCTTTGTAAAAAATCATGAAAAACTGACTGCAAACCTTAAAAATATTGCTGCAACTTATATTGGCGATGAAAATATTGTTGAAGTACCCGCCCGTATGGGTGCCGAAGATTTTGCCTATTATTCTCAGATTATGCCAGCAAGTTTTTATCGTTTGGGCAGCAAAAATCCGAATGGTACCGGTTTGCACAGTCCAATTTTCGATGTCGATGAAAAGTCATTGGAAATCGGAGCAGGACTTATGGCCTGGCTCAGTATCAATGATTTGATGCAATAAGTGCTTTTACAGTCAAAACAAAACGTATGAAAATTAAAAAATTTATATTTCGTTTCTTTCTTTGGATATTCGCAATTGCAGCGCTGTGTATAGTCATATTGATTGGCATTGCCGCTTTTTATGAAAAAACAGTCGGAAATCTGGTTATCAACGAACTAAAAAAATCGCTTAAAACTGAACTAAATGTTGAAACTGCGCAATTATCGCTCATCTGGTCCTTCCCAAATGCATCGGTAAGCCTCAAAAATGTCAGTCTGAAAGGAATTGGCAAAAACGGCAAAGAACTTATCAAAGCTGATGACATTTCGCTCAGTTGCGGTATATTTGGACTAATAAACGGACATTACGTCTTTAATCGCATTGAAATTAACAACGCAAAAATTTTTGTGGATATTAACAAAGATGGCAAAGGCAATTATGATATTTTTAAAACAGAAGAAAAAGACCAGGAGCCGTCTAAACTGGATTTGAGCATTAAAAATGCCAGATTTAGAAATGTAAAACTGGAGTACAATGACGATCGTTTCAAACACAATATCAGGCTAACGGTTATTAATTCAAATTTTGCCGGGAATTTTACAGATGAGCGATACGATCTGAGCTCAGATGCAAAAATTATTTCCGAACAAATAGCTTTTGGAGATGATATTTATTTCCAGGGTAAAGAGTTGGGCTATGAGGCGGTCATCGATATCGATCATAAAACAGCAACCTATAGTTTCAAAAAATTCAACCTCGACCTGCAAGGCAACGTATTAAAATCGGAAGGCAATATCCGTTATTTGAAAGATGGACTAAAAATGGATCTGAGTTTAAATTCGGATAAAGCAAAGCTTGGTCCTTTGTTAAGACTTTTGCCCAACTCGCTTGAAAAAAGTTTTGGCGGTTTTCAAAGCAATGCCGATATGAATTTTACAGCCGCTGTAAATGGTGTTTATAATGCAAGGTCAATGCCAAAAATAGACATTAAATTCGGACTCAAAGATGGAAAAGTTACCCATCCGCTAATGGCTGGTTACCTCAAGGCTGTAAGCTTTGATGCTGTGTATAAACATCCTGGTGGGAACGACAAAAAAGATGGCTGGTTCAGGCTCGATAATTTCAAAGGATCTATTTCGGGCAATCCTATAGGGCTCGAAATAGAAGTAACAGGCACTGAAAATCCGCTGATTGAAGCCTTTTTTAATGCCAAAATTCCTTTGAAATCGGTTTATGGATTTTTTGGAAAATCGGCTGGTAACGGTTCGGGTGAAGTTGAAATTGAATCGCTTAAAATGAAGGGAAAATTGAATGATATTGTCAATCCCCGAAACATCAGCCGGGTAGAACTTGGAGGTAAAATAAATTTTGATGCGGCAGCAATTGAACTGAACGAAATTCCACTTAGTTTTGAACGCGGGAGTTTGAGTTTGGAAGATAATGTACTCGATATTAAAGACCTATTCTTTAAATCGAAGGAAACTCAAATTGTCGCAAATGGCAGTCTCGAAAACCTCTTACCGGTAATTTGTGCCGACTCACTCAACAGTAAAGCTGCAGAACTGGAATTTAATCTGAGTTTTAAATCGGAAAAAATAAATGTTGATGAATTATTAAAAGCCTTTACAAATCCTGTAGAAATTCCTCAGAACAGCGCTAGAAGTATGGAGGAACTAACAGATTCAATTGCTGTGTCGAAAAACGAAAACAGAGCATTCCTCACCAATTTCCTTTTTGGCAAAATCAATACAAAATGCAAAGAGCTGGTATATGGCAAAATTGTCGCAAGAAACATTAGCTCACTATTGGTTTTTGAAAATAATGTACTCAAAATCATGGGTGCAAAAACCAATGTTTTTAAAGGTAATTTAGGTTTCAATGCTAAAATTAACTTCGAAAAAGAACCCTCGATGCTGGCTTTTTTCGACTGTGAAAATGTCGATATGTACGAACTGCTTGACCAAACAGATAATTTTGGACAAACAACGCTTACTTCAAAAAATTTGAGAGGTCAGCTCAATTCGGTGGTCAAAATCAATGCTTATTGGGATTCAACTGCAAATTTCAATTACGATAAACTAGATGTAATTGCCGACTTAAGCATGAAAAAAGGGGAACTCATCAATTTTGAACTCATGAAAAGTTTGGGTGCTTATGTAAAGATGAAGGACTTGAACCATATCAAATTCAATGAGCTCAAAAATCAACTTTATATTCGCAAAAAAGAACTAGTTATACCGGCGATGTTCATTCAAAGCAATGCCATCAACCTTTTACTTGCCGGGAAACATGGTTTTAACCAGGATTTTGATTTTAAAATGAAAATAAATGCAGGGCAGGTGGTTGCGCAAAAAATGAAAAAATACAATGCTAAACTGCCGCTGATTCCAGCAAAACAAAAAGGACTATTCAATATTTACTGCTCGGTTTACGGTAATATTAAGAAAGAAGAATATAACTACAAATTAGGTAAAAAACATGCAAAAAAACAATTGGAAAGCGATCTGAAACTAATGACAAATCAAGTAAACAATAGCCTTAAAGCTGAATTTGAAAAGTCGGATCTTTTCACTGGTAAAAATGCTGTAGTTGACGCTGAATCAATCACCGAAAAAATAAATAAAACCATCGAGCCCGAAGCCTGGGAAGACGATGGCAACGAAGATCTTTAACAGCTTAAAAAAACAAAAAAATGGGTAAATTTCAATTTCCTGATACAGGAATAGACAAAAAAAGCATATTTCAGTCGCTTACTGACCTGAAAGTTAATGACCTAAAATGGCAGGATGGCAAAGCCTTTGCGTATATATATGGTACTGAAAAAGAAACTATGCAATTTGCAGCAGAGGCTTATCAGCTTTATCTCACCGAAAATGGCCTCGACCCCAGCTCCTTCCCCAGCCTACTAAAGCTCGAAACTGAAGTGATATCAATGCTAGCCGATTTGCTGAATGGTGGAAAAGATGCCTGCGGAAACCTCACAGGCGGAGGCACCGAAAGTGTTATGCTTGCTGTGAAAACTGCCCGAGATTGGGCCAGAGCAAACAAACCTGAAATCAACAGGCCTGAAATGATTATTCCCGAAACTGCTCACCCCTGTTTCCAGAAGGCCGCACATTACCTAGGCGTTGATGTCAAAATTATTCCTGTTGATAAGACAAGTTTCAAAGCAGATACAGCTGCAATGGCAGAAGCTATCAACAATCAGACAATCCTATTGGTTGGCTCAGCACCCTCTTATGCACATGGTGTGATTGACCCGATAGAAGAAATAGCTGCCCTAGCAAAATCGAAAGGTTTACTTTTTCACGTCGATTGCTGTGTAGGCGGTATGTACCTGCCCTTTGCCGAAATGTTGGGCTATGATGTTCCGAAATTCGATTTTAGGGTCGATGGCGTGAGCTCTATATCTTGCGATTTACACAAATTTGGTTATGTTCCAAAAGGTTGTTCTTCTATTCTTTACAAAAATAAAGAATTAAGAGAATATCAGTTGTACAGCTGCTCGAATTGGCCGGGATACACCATAGTAAATCCAACAGTGAGTTCGAGCAAAACAGGTGGTCCGATGGCAGCTGCCTGGGCAATGTTTCGACTTTGGGGCAAAGAGGGTTACAAAAAAGCAGTTGATTCCTGCCAAAAAGCTACGGCGCAATTTATCAGTGGCTTAAAAGATATGCCCGAATTTGAATTATTGGGAAAGCCTGCCA
Organism: Saprospira sp.; assembly: GCA_044379045.1. Taxonomy (GTDB): domain Bacteria; phylum Bacteroidota; class Bacteroidia; order Chitinophagales; family Saprospiraceae; genus Saprospira. The sequence goes on along the minus strand of JBIPOO010000014.1, from coordinate 15,910 downwards.
TGTCATTGCTTTCATTTAAGGTTACAGATCCTGCCATCAGTATCTTTCAGCTTATCGATAAAATGGCTAAAAAAGGCTGGTATTTGCAACTGCAACTGGCCTCCAATGCCTCTGGCGAAGCCATACATCTTACGATTACCGATTTCAATACAGCGCACATCGCTTCTTTGCTCAATGAGTTAAAAATCACCCTCGAGGAGCTTAAAAAAGAGCAACATCCTTCGAACGAAATGCTCATGGGTCTGGATGCCAGTATGATTCAATTGCTCATGGACAATTTTACGCCCGATATGCTCGACAATCTCGAAGCTTTGCTGGGAATGGATATTTCTTCAAATAGCGGCCTTCCGCAGGATATGGTCACTGTAAACAGTCTGCTCAATTCTCTTAAACCAGCACAACGCGATGCGTTGTTGAAAGCTTTTGTGAATAGGATGTATTTGTAGTGAGTGAAAGGATGAAAGAAGCGAAGAGGAAAGAATTTTATCTAGTCATGCAGACGAGATTAGAATCTAGGTTGGAAATTTATTAATTTATTAGAATTACATCATTTTAAAATGTTGATAATTTGATATTTTACTTTTTTTTCCTTATCGAAAACAGGTCACCCTTAAAGGGCTTAAAAACTAATTTTGCCTTTTTTTTCTAAGAACATATTGCTCCGATGGAGCAAAAATGGCTCCGATAGGAGTCGGATGTTCTTAGAAAAAATTAGATTGAATTAGAAAAAAGCCCCATAGGGGTGACATGTAATTGTTTTACAGTATTTTATTATTAAAGTTATTTAGCTTTCAACCCATGATTCGCATATATAATTAAAAACCAAAACGCCATGAACAAATTTTATTTACCCTTGATGCTATTTAATTTGTTTTTCTCAGTTTTTTGCTTCTCGCAGCAACAATATAATAAGCAGCATACTTATCTCGATGCTTTAGAATTGGCAAGAATAATCAATTTAAGCAAACAGACTGTAAATAAGGAAAAATCATATAAAATGGATGACCTGATCAATTCATTTGATAAGATTATTACTAAGTATGACCAGAAAAGTGAACTAAAGAAAAATCCATTTCTGAAAGATTTTATTTTAGAAAAAAGAGAAGAGCCCAATAATAAATTCGGAATCAAAATACCGCTTTGGGAGGATATTTTTTCGAAAACTGATTATGAGAATCTTTCAAATGCTGAAAGTTTTTTCTCCCCAGATAATAAGGCAGCATCGGCGGCATCACTCAACTGGCAGACTTCGGCTGTAAATGGTATTGCAAATTTTATGGCTGGACGTTTCAAACAGGAAATTTTACATGTAGCCATCAACCAATTATTCCAAAAAGTTACACAAGGAAAAGACAGTTTGTTAGTCAGTACAATTTTTCCTAAAACATATAAACAGGTCAAATCAATCTATTCCAAATCTGGCAAATCCTATTACGCAACCGATATTCAGATTTTAAGACAGCTTGCCCAGATAGATTTAGATGCATTACCCGAAAACATCATAAATAATTTTAGTTTTTTTAACCCAGAATCCGATTCTTTAGTAAAATCGGATATGTTTGTGCTTGGAAAAAACATTATAAAAGGCAGTCAGCGCGGTCAGTCGCTGGACCGCTTACTCAGTTCAATTTCTGATGAATCTTTGAGCAATATGCCTCGTTTGAATAATTTGCTCAACCTTGCCGACCTTATTTCTCAGGCTACACTCAATAAAGCAGGTAGTGACGATATTTGGGTAAATTCTTTTTCGAAACTTCCTACCGATAAAAAATCGCTCGATAACCCCGAAATCAGATATTTCTACGGGCTTTTATATCAACAACTGATACAGATTCCCGAACTTAAAAAACATTTCATAAATTATCAGGAAAAGGATCGCTCTTTCATTGCCATAGAAATGCAACAATTACTTGGCTTGTCAAATAATTTACGCAATGCCGAAAATTTTCTTGCAGCCAAAAAATTTAACATACAAAGCGTTGCAGACCTTATGGCCTACAGCTCAGAAATAACAAAGGTCCTTTCAGAATTTAATAATTCAATACAGCATATTCAAGGCATCGCAATAAAACCTACCTTATTTGAAACCACAGATAAATATATTGCTATTGCCGAAAGTATTTTAAAAAAGGATTATCAGAAAATCATTCCGATGCTCATCATTTATTTTGCATCAATGGATAGCGACAGTAAATCATTAAGAACGCTCAGTTTTTTCACCCAATTGGCATCCCTGCAAAATGCTTCAGAAATGGAAGCCTTGCTAAATGCCTATGCTTTACCAATAGGCAGTTCTTCTATAAAAAGGAATAGTAATTTTAATATTTCATTAAATGGATATGTGGGAGTAACTGGTGGATTAGAAATTCCTGTTGCTGACAGCACCATCGTAGCTGGAAATATTGGCTTAAGTGCGCCAATAGGAGTAACGGTTTCTTTTGGAACAAAAAATTGTGGTAGTGTAAGTCTTTTTGCCAGTATTTTCGACTTAGGATCTATTATGAATTTTAGACTTTGCAAAAATAATAGTAGTTCATTTTCAAAAGTAAAATTTGAAAACTTTTTTGCGCCCGGACTTGGAGTATACTACAATTTTCCCAAAATGCCATTCACCGCTGGTATTCATGCAAACTATATTCCAAACATTCGGGAAATAGCTAATATTAGGTACAGTGCCTTTCGTATGAATGTTTCATTTTTGGTTGATATACCTTTCTTTACTATTTTCAACAAAGAAAAAAAATAATCTTGTGCGACCGGCGGTATAGAAGGAATAAGAAAAAATGATCAAAAATACCGTGATAATGTGGGGGGTAAAAATTTAAAATTCAAAAGTTGAGTAATTTATTTTAACGTTTTTACCCTTTGATTTTGAACAAAAAGTTATTTAATTTCATTAGTATTATGTTGTAAAACAATCATAATTTAAATTCAAACAACTCGAATATGTCAATCAGATTTTTTCTTTCTATCCTCTTGCTAAGTTTTGCATTTTGTAGCTGTGCGCAAAAACAAAGTTCCCCCAAACTACAAAAAGAACCCGAAATGAAACTAAGCGAAAAGGAATGGCGCGCCAGATTATCGCCTCAACAGTATTATATCTTACGCGAAAAGGGAACAGAGCGAGCTTTCTCTGGTGAATTTGTCATGACAAAAGAAAAAGGCACTTATAAATGTGCTGGTTGCGGAGAGCCTTTATTTACCGATGAAATGAAATTTGAGTCGCATTGTGGCTGGCCAAGTTTCGACCGTGAAATTGAAGGTGGAAAAATTATTCAAACAGAAGATAATAGTCACGGTATGCAAAGAATCGAAATAACCTGTGCAAAATGTGGCGGTCATCTTGGGCATATTTTCGATGATGGCCCTACAAAAACAGGTCAAAGATACTGTGTCAATTCACTTTCATTGACATTTGAACCAAAGAAAGAGCAAAAGAAGAACAATTAAAAAAGACTGTCAAATAGCTTTTTTTAATGATTATTCTGAAAACAATTCTGTAACAAATGAAAAAAGTTTACTCCCTAATCAGCATTCTTGAGCTTGTATACCTTATGTTACTTCCATTCATGGGTTATATCGGTACAGGAATACTCAATAAGGGCTATTTTGCTTTGCCATTGTTGGGAATTGTAGTTTTGCTGATTTATCAAATTCTTGGCTATGCCTTCTGGCAAAATAATAAAGAAAAAAGTAGTCTTTTGAATAAGATTTTCTTACCAGTTTCAATCGGGTTAACACTAACAAACTATATCTGGCTTGAAGAAAATTTTTGGCTTTTCTGGACAGAAAAGACTTTATTCGAGGTTGGCGCACTTTGCATTTCTTTCATTCTGATTTCAATTTTTGGAAGGAATAATAACAATCGAACAATGTCACAGGATTTAGGAATGGGTATTCCTATAATGCTTGGATTGCTATTACTAGCAAGTTTTTATGAAATAGGAAAGGCCTGGGTTACTAATTTCCCCTATTCTGGTAGTGAAAATCTACTTCACCTTGCAGCTATGATATTTAGTTTTTTCTTGGATGTGCTTTGGATTTATCCATTGCTCAGCAAGTTTACTAAACGTAGTTCAAAGCCGGCAGATATTACAGAAAGCAAAATAGGTATGATATTTCTCATGACAGAATTGGGAATCTGGTTTATTGTCATTCCGGCAATATTGGGCATTATGGGCTATCTGCACTAAGCCAGGTCTAAACAAAATCTTTCAATTTACCGCTTTTATCGACTACTACACGACCTTTATCATCCGTTTTAACGGTACATGCCTCCACCGATTTGGCATGTTCAAAAACCAAAATCCAATTTTCACTTGCTGCGCGTTTCAAAAAATATTCCTTTTCAATCATAGTTTGTAAAGGTCTAACGTCATAACCCATCACATAAGGCAGCGGAATATGACTAGGCGAAGGTAACAAATCGGCACAATAAACAACTTTTTGATTATTTACTGTGATACTAGGCAACATCATAGCTTCGGTATGGCCGTAAACAAAAATCACATCGAAGTCATCACAGAAATTATTCTGAACATCGTATGGCTTGGCATCAATAAATTTTAAAACACCCGAAGTCATCAAGGGCTCAAAATTTTCCTTTAAAAAAGATGCTTTTTCCCTGCTGTTTGGATTCATTGCCCATTGCCAGTGGAGTGAATTAGACCAGTAAGTTGCATTGGGAAAAGTAGGAATATAGTTTCCATTTTCTAGCGAAACAGCTCCACCAACATGGTCAAAATGAAGATGTGTAAGAAAAACATCGGTTATGTCCGTCTTGCTAAGTCCTGCATTTTCTAATGAAGACAAAAGGCTAGAGTCTCCATGCAGATCATAATGGGAGAAAAACTTTTCGCTTTGTTTATTTCCGATTCCGCAATCGATAAGAATATTTCTGTTATTGGTTTGCACAAGCATACAACGCATAGCCCATGAACAAAGATTTTTTTCATCTGGTGTTTCTAATTTTTCCCAAATCGTTTTTGGGACAACTCCAAACATTGCTCCGCCATCCAATTTAAAATAGCCAGTATCGATTATTGTTAATTTCATTTTTATCAGTTTAATTGGTCAATTTAATCAGAAACCGATTTTCTTTTCAGGTTCTGCCAAAGATTTCCTTAGCGCAGCCATTTTAATTGCCGTCACTGCTGCTTCATCCCCTTTATTGCCATGTATACCTCCTGCTCTGTCAAGGGCTTGTTGCATGTCATTGGGTGTAAGCACGCCAAATATGAAAGGCTTTCCGCTAACGATACTCATCTGCTGTAGCGCATTAGCCACCGATAAATTTATGTATTCATTGTGCGAAGTCTCACCCTTAATAACACAGCCTAAGCAAATTACCGCATCGAGTTTTTGTGTCTGAGCTAGCATTTTCGCCCCAACAGGCAATTCGAATGTGCCAGGCACCCAAATACTATGAATATTTTTTGTATCTGCACCATGCTTCACTAGCGTTTCAAGACAGCCCTTATATAAAGCAGCTGTTATTGTTTCATTCCATTCTGCACAAATGATTCCAAAACTAAGGGCTGATGCATCTGGAATCTCTTTATTGCCAAAATCAGATAGGTTTTTATCGGAACTGCTCATAAGATAATTTTATAAAGTTAAAACGGACAGACAGAAAAACTGCCTGCCCGTTTCGAAATATGTTTGGGTATATATTACTTAACACTGAGCCTGGCGATGTCTTTTTCAACATCATTCAGCAGGAAATTATTAGCTTTTGGAAATTCGGTCTTAATGCGGTTGAGCTGTTTAAGTGCTTCGGCAGGTTTACCTAACTTTTCGGCAAGTAAAAGCGCAGCTTTCCTGAGGTGAATTGGTGAAGTTACATCGTTTGGATAATGACTTGCCGCTTTGAGGTAATGCTCAAGTGCTTCAGGAAATTTATTAAGTTCTGATTTTGCATCACCCAACATTGCGTAGGCTTGTGCTTGCATGAGTCCATCAGCGCTTGAAAATTTATTAAGATATTTAATCGATTCTTCAAATTTTCCTGTTTGCAAAAGTGAAGCACCTGCAAGGAAGTATGCACGATTGCCTGCCTTTGTAGCACCATATTTTTTAATTACATCCAATAAGCCGGTAAAGTTTCCTTGCTGACCTTTTAAATTACGTCCGGTGAGCGCCAATTGAAAAGAATCTCTGCCGAAATATGATTCGGCCAAGAATAATTCTTCAGATGCTTTTTTCTCTTTTGGTCCTAGATAGCCGATAAAGTAGAAAAGAATCCCTCCCACTACAACTGCCAAGGCAATACCAACTATGGAAATAATCTTTTTATATTTTTCAAAAACAGATAAGGTATCGTTTTTAAATTGATTGATGTCAAATTCTTGAATTTGTACTTTTGCAGTTTCCTCTTGCTTTGCCATTGTTCGAAAAAAATAGTTAAAAATTTACAAAGATACCTTCTATATCATTGATTTTAGTTGGAAATAAATATGTGTCCAAAAAGACGCGTGCAAAGATACACAAAGTTTTAATCTAAGCGATTTTTTTTGATTTTTTTTATAAGGTGAAATTGTCTGTTAATTTTTCATTAAAAAGATATCTAAACTCGAAAACAGCCTTAATTTTACATTCCACAACCAAATAAATATGAATTACAGATTTTTTTTATGCTTTAATCTGCTGGTTTTTGTTTTTGTTTTTTCGCTGAATGCCCAGAAAATCCAGCTGCCAAAACTAAGTAATGATGCCTTTTTCAGTCTAATTACCTGTACCCCCGGAAATGAGATGTACAATCAGTTCGGGCACAGCGCCATAAGACTAAAAGATGACAAACTTGGACTTGACTTTGTTTACAATTACGGTACATTCAATTATGAAACTCCAAATTTTGTTTTAAAATTCATAGAGAGAAAACTGATGTACACGCTGTCGAAAAGTAGTTTCAAGCCTTTTCTCAACAGTTTTATTCAGGAAGGCCGTGGAGTTGCAGAGCAAAAAATCCGTCTCGACAGTGTACAGCGTCAAAAACTCTTCGAAATTCTAGAAACAAATTATCTGCCACAAAACAGGGAGTATTTGTACGATTTCTTCTATGACAATTGCGCTTCAAAAATCAGAGATGTGATAGCCTCAATTGGTAAGCTTAAGATTGACGAGGCTAAAAGCAAGAAAACATTCAGACATTTTCTCGACGAGTACATTTCTCATGACCCTTGGCTCAATTTTGGAATTGATTTGATTTTGGGTCTCGAAGCCGATAAGATATGTAACAAAGAATTGCAAATGTTTTTGCCCGACTACCTTTCTCTGAATCTTGAAAATGCTAGTCTAAACAATGGTAAACTAATGGAAAATACCGTTTGGATTCTACCAAAACCAGCTAAAAAAAATACAAAACAGACATTTACACCTTTTTTGCTTAGCTGCTCCTTGCTTTCGCTAAGTCTACTTTTATTTTTTACGAAAAAGCTACGCTTGCTGGCAATTTATGAAATTATCTTACTGAGTTGTTTTTTTCTGGCAGGTTTATTTTTAATGTTTATGTGGTTTGGAACCGACCATATTGCAACTCAGAACAACTTGAACATACTATGGGCAAATCCGCTATATATTTTATGGATATTTAGTGCTTACAGAAAAAAAATCAGTAAATTTGCGCAGTACAACGCATACATGCTCTTGGCCTCTAATGCTATTGTCCTATTTATGTATGTAATACCAATTCAGGAATTCAATTATGCTGTATTGCCATTGCTTTTGATATCAACTTTAGCATTGTGCAGAACACTATTTATCAATAAATTAGAAAATGAGCATTAAGATTATTTTAATTTCTATATCATTTATTATTTGTTCCCTTTCAGCACATAGTATAGCTGCACAGCCTGACGGTATATATAGAATCAAACTATTTACTGTCAGCAACCAATCAGACCTGAGCATTTTCAACCGCCTGAAAGACCTGGGTGCTGTAATTTTAGAGCCATATGCAGGTGATAAACTAAGGGTCTATCTCGGAAATTATATTGGCAAAGCTACCGCCGACCGTATTCTACCCACAGTTGTTTCAAGGGGTTTCAGTGGAGCATATGTCGAGAAAAGCACTAAAAGTTTTATCGATGATTCAGGCGATTCGCTTACGCATACCTTGCAATTTATTGCGCTAAAAAAATTAGACATCAGAACAATTGTCAACAATCCAAAATTAAGTGAACCTGACAAAAATGAACTTTACATATGGTATCACAAAGGCTTTTACAGGGTATCGATGGGTATGACCAATGAACAAAAAAACGAAAGCATCGAAAAATATAAGGCAAAAACTTCTGGTATTGGCTTCGAATCATTTACTCAAAAATTTGCGGGGGTTAAACCAGTTACTGAATTACCGAAATCTAATCCAACCTCCCCAAAGGTCATTATACCTAATGCAAAAAAACTGGAACAAAAAAATTCTTTGGAAAAAGAGTTAAATAAGTCAACAGAGCCAAAAACAACTTTGCCCAAGACCACAACAGATCCTATTCTTGTGCCTAAAGAAGCCAAAATAAACCCCAATGCCAAGTTGAAATCTGTTAAACAATAATCTGCACAATGCTCGGCTGCTACTATCGCTGCATACTGATATCATTACTTATAATTTCCAAGTCGACGCTTCTCCAGGCTTCACTACTGAAAGGTTTTGTAAACGGCCCCGATGGCAAGGCACTACCTTTTGCCTCGGTATATGTACAGGGAACGAGCATTGGCACCACCACTAACATTGAAGGTGCATATCAGCTCGATCTTGACAAAGGCGAATACAACATTGTATTTCAATACGTTGGATTTCAACAACAAACCATTTCAGTAAAATTAGAGAAGGACATCACTGCGTTGAATGTTCAACTGAAAGAACTCGAATTACAAACCGAGGAAGTCATTGTGCGGGCCGACGAAGATCCGGCCTACCCTATCATCAGGGAAGCCATCAAAAAAAGAAAATATTATCTTGAACAAACGCCTCCCTACAGCTGCGACAGTTATGTAAAAGGAACCCAAAAAGTACAAAATCTGCCCGATAAAATCATGGGCCGTTCTCTTGGAAGACTCAGAGATGGGCTCGATTCAAATGGGAATGGAATTGTTTACCTTTCAGAATCTGTGTCGAAGATATTTTTTGAGGAACAGAAAACCAAGGAAATTATGATTTCTTCGAAGGTCAGTGGAGATGACAATGGTTTTAGTTTCAACTCGGGCGTTTCTATGAAGGAATTCAATTTCTATGAAAATCAACTGACGCTCAACGAATCGAAACTTTTATCGCCAATTGCTCAAAATGCACTGCTCTCCTACCGCTACAGGTTGGATGCTACTTTTGTTGACAACGGTAAAATTGTCAGTAAAATTGAAGTCATCCCAAAAAATCCGCTTGGCGCACTTTTTCACGGTTACATATACATTACGAATGATTTATGGTGTATACACAGTACCGAGCTGAAAACCAGTGGAAAGGCTGCTAACATTTCCCTGCTCGATACCGTAAGTTTCAGGCAGGTACATCTGACCCTTCAAGATAGCATACAACAGTTATTTTCACAGGAAATCGAATTTGGACTCAATGTTTTCGGCATCAAAATAGCTGGTAGATTCTTAGGTGTTTTTAACAATTATACGATCAATCCTAAGTTGGATTCAAAATTCTTCAATGCAGAAGTTTTTAAGGTAAATAACGATGCCAATAAAAAAGAATTGGAATATTGGGATAGTATTAGACCTGTACCCCTTACTTATGAAGAGATGCAGGAATATACTGTAAAAGACAGTCTACAAAAAATATGGAAAACTAAATCTTATCTCGACTCTATCGATCGAAAAACGAACAAACCCGGTTTTGGGATGCTGATGGGTGGCTATACCTACCGCAATCGTTACAAAATGTGGAGTATTGGCATACCATCGCCACTGACAACAGTTTCATATAACACAGTACAGGGGTTTTACGGAAATCTGGATATTGAATTCAATAAATGGTATCACGAAGACAGGCGCAAATGGTTCGACATCAAAACGCAACTTCAATATGGTTTTGCAGATAAAAAACTGCGGGGCACAGCCAGATTTAGAATAAAATTCAACGACATTGACGATGCCAGGCTCGATGTTGAATTAGGTAATAAAGTGCAACAGTACAATAGTCTCGAACCTATTGGCACCTTGGTGAATACCATTTACTCCTTGTTTTTAAGAAAGAATTTTGCAAAACTTTATGAACGCAATTTTGCCGAAGTTCAGTATTCAAGCAGATTTCTACACAATTTTTACTTTATTGCAAATGTTTCCTTTCAGCAAAGAAATGCTTTGACAAACCAGAGCGATTATTCCTTTTTTTACAAGGACCGACGTGATTTCTTTACAAACAGCCCGCTCGATTTGGGAGCAAACACTGAACCTGATACTGCTTACTTTTCAAGTCATCGTCATTTTGCAGCCGACCTTTATCTTCGCATTCGTTTTGCACAGAAATATGTTTCTTATCCCGGCCGCCGATTTTATCCCGAATCGAAATATCCTGAAATATGGCTGAACTATAAAAAAGCGATGCCCATATTGGGTGGAAAAACCAATTTCGATTACCTTGGTATTACCATTCAAAAAAATGATCTTCCCTTAGGATCGCTCGGATACATGACCTTGAGGGGTAAAATCGGGATTTTCCTGAATCGTCGAAATATTGAGTTTTTAGACTATGTACACTTTTTGGGCAATCAAACCATTTATGCCAAATCGGAATTACAATGGAGAAGTTATCAGCTCTTACCTTATTATAGTTTCAGCAGTCAGCATTGGTTTGCCGAGGCTCATTTAGAGCATAATTTCAGAGGTTTTTTATGGAATAAACTCCCGCTACTAAAAAAATTGGGCTTTGAAAATCTGGCAGGTTATCATTTTTTATATAATCCGGATCGGGGCAGCTACATGGAATTTAATTTTGCAATCTCACGTTTAGGATGGAAATTGCTACGTTTTGGCCGTTTAGATTTTGTCGGAGCCTACAAAATTGGTGAAAAACCAAAATTTGGTATGGTTTTCAGTCTGAATTTTACATTATAGTCTTCAATATGTTCATTGCTAAACAATAAATTTAAAAATTGGCTGTTTTAAAATAAAAAACTATGCGGATAAAATGGATATTTTTCCTGCTGATTTCACTAACAGCCGGAATTTCAAAAGCACAAGAGACGGAAGATTTTGATGCGCTGGAAAGAGAACTCATTCTTTATGCCTATGAAATGCATAACGACACATCTGCTAACAATCGCTTGTCAGCAGCGAAGGAAGCCGCTCGACTACTTGCTGAAATTTTGACCAAAAAGGGCAGCTATAAACATCTGTTTTCAGAGCTTAAAGGCATTTCCATACTGGAGCCAGCCGATAAAAAATTTAAAATTTTTAGCTGGGAAGTGTTCGAAAACAAAGATACTTACAGGCAATTCGGAATAATACAAACAGCCAATGAAAAAGTTTTTGTATTAGAAGACAAATCTGAATCGATAAAAATGGCAGAACAGGCCCGTTTAAAAAATGACAATTGGTATGGCGCGCTCTATTATCACATTCAGCCATTTACAACAGGTATCAATAATGAGACTCAGTATCTGCTGCTAGGAAGGGACTCTTACAGTTTTTTCGAGCGCAGAAAAGTTATCGATATCCTCTATTTTGACTTTTCAGGTAAACCAAAATTTGGGAACAACATACTTCAGGTAAAGGATGTAAATGGGCAAATGAGAAATGTTTGCAGATATTTTCTACAATACAGTGCAGCAGTTTCCGTAATTTTGCGTTACGATCAAAATATGGAAATGATTGTCTTCGATCATCTCATATTGGGTTCTCCTATGGGCAAGGATGCTCCTCCATCCAATGTTCCGGACGGAAGTTTCAATGGTTTGAAATTGCTTAAAGGTAAATGGAGCTTTGTGAATATGGTTTTCGAATACGATCCAAACAATGTACTCGAAAATGCTCAGAATCCTGAAATGATTATGTCGCAGGGAAATAAAAAAAGAGATGGAGACAAAGACATTTTCGGTAAAGATAAAAATGCATCAAAGAACAAACAGGTCAAGGTAAATCAACCCTAGCATCAAATATAACTGAAAATATGTACATCAATCCAGATTTTTTTGGAGTTCGTTTCATCAGGGATTATCATTTCAAGATACCTGCCAAAGCAATTGACAAAGAGGATATGCCTTTTGTAAGCAAAGAACTTTGTTATGAATTTTTCAACTATCAATCCATTAAAACAGGAACCTTAAAGATAATACCTTTTCGCGGTCATTTCCATTTGGAACTATTTATCATGGCAGGTTTCGAGCGTTTTGGATTAGCTATGTTTGAAAAAACTTTGGAAATTTGCAAAGAATTCAAACTCAGAATGACCAGGTTTGATTTTCCATTCAAAAAATTTGAGGATTTCTCAAAAAGAAATATCATTTCAACAACAATATTTCAAAAAATTTCAAATCACACAGAACAGGCTGTAAACAGAGATCAAATTCTGATTCAGCTAACTAACATATGAAAAAAGGTACAATTTTACAGGAACTGCTCATAAGCGATATTGCTTTTGGAGGAACCGGCATCGCAAAAGTCCCTACAAAAGAAGGCGACTTTGTAGTTTTTATCGAAAACACTATTCCCGGACAATCGGTCAGTGCACGAATTGTTAAAAGCAAAAAAAGATATGCCGATGCTAAACTTATTAAGGTAAGCAAAAGGTCGGCAGATGAAATAAGCCTGCCTTATCAAAGAATACCCGGCGCTCCCTTTGCTGCCTGGCCTATCGAAAAACAGCAGGAATATAAACAGAAGAGCACCCTTGAAATGTTTCGACGCCTGGGCGAAATGCCTGATATTGAAAATCATTACGATGAGTTTATCTCCTCTCCACGAATTTGGGGCTACCGCAACAAAATGGAATATTCCTTTTCTGTGCTGGAATCGGATATCGAAACACAGGAGGAAACCTGGGGCTTTGCACTGGGATTTAAACGTCGCGGACAATGGTGGGCGGTAGAAAAAATGGAAAAAGCATCGGGACTTTTTGACGAGGTACTCGAAAACAACATGCCAAGAATTTCAGAATTTTGTATCAATTCAGGTCTTCCTGCCTGGAATCCAGCTAAGTCGAATGGATTTTTTCGATTTTTGGTTGTACGTAAAAGTTTTGTTGATGATGAGCTGCTTTTCAACTTAGTTACTACTTCAGAAAATATTGAAAATTTCGATACATTGGGATTTGTTGATCTGCTCAAATCTATTTTAGGCAGCAGATTGGCAGGTGTATGGCACACAGTAAACAATGATATCGGTGATGCTGCAAAACAACCCGCCGATGCAGCAAAATTACTTTACGGTAAAGCAAAAATAAGGGAAAAAATTCTGGGTCTTGATTTTGACATCAGTATGCAGAGCTTTTTCCAGACCAATCCAGCCAGTGCTGAACTGCTCTATGCCAAAGCGATTTCCTACGTAAAAGAAGCATTGTTAAAAACTTCATCAGGAACTGAAATGATTGCAATGGATCTTTTTTGTGGTACTGGTACCATTGCACAACTGTTAAGTACATTACCCGAGATTAAAACAATTGTGGGCGTTGATATAGTTGAAGAAGCAATAGCAGATGCCAATGAAAACGCTGAACTTAATGGTATTAAAAATATTGAATTCCATGCTGCCGATGCAGGTAAGTTTCTGTTTCAGTTTCCTCAATATAAGGATAAAATTGGTGTAATAGTACTGGATCCACCTAGAGCAGGTATTGCCCCTAAAACCTTGCAAAAAGTTATTAATCTGGGCGCTGCAGCTATTGTATATGTATCCTGTAATCCATCCACTCAGGCAAGAGATGCGATTGAATTGAGAAAAGCAGGATATATTCTTGAAAAGCTATCTTTTGTCGATCAGTTTCCGCACACCGCACACATTGAAAGTGTGGCAATGTTCGTTAAAAAAGGCAACACGCTTTAGTTAATTAGGTCAAAGCAAAATCTTTATTTCAGTTCCATTTTCGGAACTCGAAATGCTGTAGCTTGCATTCATTTCTTTAGCACGACTTTCCATATTGTTTAGACCATAACCTTTTTTGACTTTTTCAATATCGAAGCCTTTTCCGTCGTCAGAAATTTTCAGGACTTTATTTGAGATTTCTATGTGAACATGCTTTGCATCAGCATATTTTAGGATATTGGTTAGTGCCTCCTGAGCAATTCTGAATAAATTTAATGCCAGGAGCGGACCAAGTTCAAAATCCTCATTTGAAATTTGAAAATTGAGGCTAAAAATATTAGGGTCTTCGAGACGATTGAAGAACTCCTCAATTTTATTTCTGAGAGATGTAACAGTTAATTTTTCTGATTTTATAGACCAAACTGTTTCTCTGAGAACTATAGAGGCATTTCTGGTTTGCTTTGAAATATGCTCAAGCTCTTCTCTTTCAGTTTGTTTTTCAGTTTTAAAGATCTTTGTATCCAGTTTTGAAGTTACAATCGTGAGCTCAGCTCCCAGATTATCATGCAAATCTCGGGCAATTCTATTTCTTTCATTATTGAGTCTGTTGAGCGTTTCCAATTCCTTTCGCTTCAATTTAAGTTTTTGCCTTTGCCAGACAATAAACAACAATAAGGCAAGCGCAACAGCAATTCCAAAAGTGGCATAAAAGCGTGTTTTTATCGCTTCATTATTAGCCTTTTCCTTCAACAATTCCTTTTCCTTCTCTTGTGTATCAAAAAGAACTTGTAACTCAGCCACTTTATCGCGCATAGATTGTTGCGAGAGGCTATCTTTGAACTGACGACTAAGTCGCTCATCCTTTAAGGCATTAGACAAGTCACCCGATTGCTCATTGACAACTGCTCTTTTTTGATAAGCGTTTGAAAGCAGATTTGAAATTGAATGCTTGCTTGTATAAGCAATAACAAAATTTAGGTTATCAAAAGCCTCGGCATATTTATGCTGAATCAGTTTCAAATCAGCAAGAATTAAATTGCTTTCACACATTCCCAAAGAGTCTCCAATTTTTTCTCTTAACTCAAGTGCCTCAGTTAAATATTGATTTGCTTCAACATAGTTTTTTTGAATAATCATCAAGCCACCCAAATTGTTTAAACTGTAGGGCAAACCAGGTATATCATTGTTTTTCCTTTTAAGTTTTAATCCTTTGTTGTAGTAATAAAAGGCACTATCATATTGATTTTGCAATTCCTTTAAAACGCCATAGTTATCGAAAATTCCCATCAAAGGCTTCTGTAAGTTATATTTCTCGGCCATTTGCATTCCAGTCAACATATAAAATTCTGCCTTTTTCATGTCATGCCTTTTCATCCGGTAGCCTAATTCACCATAGAAGCGAGCAACTTTTTCTTTTTTATTCAATTTTTTGAATCCTTCAATGGAACGAAGTGCATAATCAAGTTCCAAATCATATTTTCCAAGGTAATAGTAGAGCAGGCTGATGTTTTCATAAGCTTCCATCTCGCCAAGGATATACCCTGTTTGCTTTGCTTTTTTAGCAAGGTTTAGATAGGTTGGTAAGAGCGATTTTGGATTTTTAATTTTCTGTTCAAAAGGAATTTGATTCAATGAATCGATTTGTTGAGTAGATTGTGCATAAGAAAATTCGCATTTAAAAATACTTAAATAGACGGCCATTAACAGGCAAAGTAATCTAATATGGTTTCTATGCTTCATTTATGTTTTTATTCCTTTTTTGATATTTTACAAAACTCCACCTTTTTTGGCTTTGTCAATTGCTTCTGTCCTGTTATTGACTCTTAATTTTCGATAGATATTTTCAACATGCTTTCTTACAGTGCCATAACTAATGAATAAATTATCGGCAATTTGTTCATAACTCAATCCCTTTGAAAGATGTTCGAGTACTTCAATTTCGCGATCG
>JBIPOO010000124.1:0-10735 GCA_044379045.1 Saprospira sp. | reverse complement strand
TGTATGAAATTGGTCCTTTCAAAGCATCATCAGCGCTTGAATTTTTATTCCGGGCTGAATTGCAGGCCAAGAGCAGTGGCAACAAAAGCAACAAAGTGTATTTTACCATTTTACTGTCATTTTATTTCTGGAATAGGGAATGCTGAACTGCTGTAAGCCTTTTTCTATTAGATTTTCACCTTTATTTTCATAGAAGGTGTCAATTCCACTAATCGGCTCAAGTTGTCTCAAATCTTCAAAATCGGTTTCAATCTGAACTCCGTCCAATTCTACTGTATCGGCACTGAATCCGTGAAAAACAACTTTAATTGATTCGACAGTTGAGTGGTAATTTCCGCAGGCAGCAGTAATTGTCAAACTATTTGAATCGAGGATTACCAGACGTTCAGAAAAAACTTCATTCTGATAATCGTTGCTGATGCCGTCATCTTCATAAATTAGGGTTCTTCCTTTTGTATTGCCATAAATATGAAGGGTCAGTTCATTTGAAGATTCATCTAAATGTTGCGTATTGGGCTGCATTGGAATGATTGCACCTGATTTTACAAAAACCGGTAGTCTCCAAAGTGGCGATTCTATTAGTATTTCCTGATTGCCACTGTATTTTTTGCCTGTCCAGAAACAGTACCAATCGGATTCGGGCAGCCATACTTTTACATAATCCTTGGTACTTTCAACCGGGGCAATGAGTAGGCTGTCACCACATAAAAACTGATGCTGAAATTCAGCTTTATAGGTATTTTCTTCGAAAGCATAATCAAAAACCAAAGAGCGGTTGAGTGGCAAACCCTTTTGTTGCGAAAGGCGCATCATGGAATATATATAAGGCATGAGTCGATAACGCAGCGAGATGTAATTTCTAGAAATTTGTTCCACTTCTTCACCAAAAGACCAGGGTTCGGCATCTTTGGTATTCACAGCAGTATGCGCCCTAAAAAATGGCTGAAAAGCCGCCAGACTAATCCAGCGTGCATACAGTGCAGGGCTTGCCTCGCCTGCAAATCCGCCCACATCGTTGCCACAGAATGAAATGCCAGAAAGGCCCAGACTATTGATAAGCCTTTGGCCAAGCATCAGATGTTCATCGCTCGAAACATTATCGCCGGTCCACAAAGCGGCATAACGCTGAACACCACTATAGGCAGCTCTTGTGAGTAAAAAAGGACGCTCATTGGGCATTTCAGCCTCGACACCCTCACGCGTGGAGCGTGACATCAACATGCCGTACACATTGCGGGCTTCTCGGTGCGTGGCCTGTTCCCCTTCCATTTCAAAAATCAGGTTGTTTGGCAGACACTGCCCCCAGGCCGCAGGCTCATTCATATCATTCCAAAAACCTTTTATGCCAAGTTTGGTATAAAATGGCATCAGACCCGCCCACCAACGACGGGCAGCTTCTGAAGTAAAATCGGTAAAATGGCTTTTTCCTGGCCAAACCTCGCCTATATAGTTTTCCCCATCGGGATATTTTACAAAAACATCGGCTGCAATACCCGAATCATAAGGTGCATAGCCTTTTTTTACAGCAATGCCCGGGTCGAGAATAACCGCAGTTTTTATGCCTTTATTTTTCAGATAGTCAACCATTTCGGCTGGCTTTGGAAAACGCAGCGGGTCGAAAGTAAAGGCCCTGTACTCTTCCATATAATGTATGTCGAGATAAATGACATCGCAGGGAATCTGTTTATCGCGGAAAGTATCAGCCAACTGATAAATTTCCTTATCGGGATAATAACTGTAGCGGCATTGCTGAAAACCCAGTGCCCATCGGGCCGGCATCGGCATCAATCCGCATAGTTTACTGTATTGTTCCAAAATTTCGGCAATACTGTCCCCGTAAATAAAATAATAATCGAGGACTCCATCTTCGGCACTGAACCAGGAAAAACGATCGCTCGAGGCGCCGAAATTAAAAGTCGTTTTATGCGTATTATCCAAAAAAATACCATAATACAATCCGCGCTGAATGCCGATATAGAAAGGAATAGATGCATAAAGCGGATCCTGATCGACCGCGTATGCAAATTTATCGGTATTCCAGTTTGTATAAGCAGTCCCTCTCCTATTGAGCGGACCGGTTTTTTCGCCCAGTCCTACAAATTTTTCATCGTCGAAAAGATTTTTGAAAACTGAAACTTCCGTTCCAATCCAGCTTACAGGCAATCCGTCGCAGTTGATTATTTGCCCGGAAAGGTTAAAAAAACTAATCTTTGCATCCGCTTTATCTAATTCACAACTTAAATAAGCGCTGCTCAAAATGAGCTTATCTGCACTTTCCTCCAAGCTATGGGTATTTTCCACCGCATCTGCAACTACAGCATAGCTAGTACGTTCAGTCAGGACATCTGTCGAAAAACGTACCCTGACAACAGTATCCGTATAAAAATCGATGGCAGCACAGGCAAAATCTGAACTAAAATTTAGTCCCGTTGCTGTTTTACTGAAACTTGTAACTTTACCAAAATTTCTGCTAAGCCTGCCCATCAGATTTTTGTTTTTTGATAAATATAGTTCAGATGATAATCTACCAGGCCGTCAACCGGTTTTTTGACAATCTGCCCCACAGTAAGGCCCAGGTCGGCTGCTGCCTTTCTCAAAATATCTTCGAAATGGTATGCAATAGAGCCTACAAAACTAATCTCGGCTTCTAGGGCACTTTTAAAACAGAAAACATGGGTTTCCATAAATTTTCTGACACCCTCATACACCATCGCCTTGATAAAAGGATCTTCACTATGTCTGGACAGAAAGGTTGCAAAAGAGGCGATATAAACATTTGCATGTGGCTCGATATATACCCTTGACAAGATTTCGTCTTTATTGGTTTTGTAAAGTTCTGTAAAATCCTTGTGAAGATGCTCGGGCAATTGTTTGTACAGATATTTGCTCAACAACTGCTTTCCAAAATATGAACCACTGCCCTCATCACCCAAAATATAAGCAAGCGCAGGCACTTCTTCACGCACTTCTACCCCATCGAAATAACAGGAATTGGAACCGGTGCCCAAAATACAGGCAATAACTGGTTTGCCTCTATAGGTGGAATATCCACAGGCATCGAGATCATGGCCAACATATACAGAAGCCTTTGGAAAAACCTTTTTTAAGGAAGCCTCTACAATGGCACATAGCTCCTCCGATGAACATCCGGCTCCGTAAAAGTGTATAGATTCTACCGATGCCGCAGCTTCCTTCAGAACTTGATTTTCCAATATATTTCGACAAATGGTTGCCTCATCATGAAAAAATGGGTTAAATCCGATAGTTGAGGTATAAGTCCTGTTATTTTTTTCGTCCAAAAGAACCCAGTCACTTTTGGTTGATCCGCTTTCTACGATGATACGCATTTTGATTTTTATTGTTTGACTTTTCATAAATTTGACATAGCTTTGCAACGTGATTTATCAGAGTAAGTCAGTCAGCAAGGCAATTATATGCCATTTTTTATTAAAAATTTAACTTAGTGTAAAATTTACACTTCCAAAGATACAGAATCTTAATTATTCTCAAAGAGATGAAGGCAGAAAAAATACAACAGCTCAATCCGAATGTCTCTGTGGACTGTGTAGTATTCGGCTTCGATTTTGAACAGCTGAAGGTTCTGCTCATTGAAAGAGAGGGAAATTTCGATGATAAATCTCAACGTTTGGCACTTCCGGGCGACCTGATTTTTAATTATGAAAATTTGCTGAGCGCTGCTCAAAGGGTCTTGGAAGAGCTGACAGGGCTCAAGGACATTTTTCTGAAACAGGTGGGCGCCTTCGGCGAGCCTGACCGCATTTCGAAAGAAACAGACAAACAATGGCTGCGCTCTATCCGCGCTAATCCGGATGCCCGGGTAATTACCATCGCCTACTATTCTTTGGTTCAAATTACTGATTATACACCGCAGGCGAATTCTTTTGCCACCTCTGCAAACTGGTACGATGTTAGAGAAATCGTTGATTTGGCATTCGACCATTACAGCATCCTACGACAAGCACTCGATCAGCTAAGAATGGAACTCCAATCGAGACCCGTAGGTTTCAACCTGATGCCACCCAAATTTACGTTGGGGCAATTGCAAAAAATGTATGAGGCCATCCTCGGCAAGAGCCTCGATAAAAGAAATTTTCGTCGTAAAATTCTAAAACTCGATATCCTCAGCCCCCTTGAGGAAAAACAACAGGAAGTTTCGCACAAACCCGCACAATACTTCATGTTCAATGAGGAAAATTATAACAAGTTGAGAGAATCGGGTTTTGATAATTTTGGATTTTAAGGGAAAGGATGAAAGCGTTAAACTCCTTTTATTGAGCTCTTTGTGAAAGAGATTATTCCCTTTTTCAAGCTATTCATACTTATCCTTTTAAATATTACAGCAAAGGCCAGGATTGATTCCTGGCCTCTGGTGAATTTCAACTAGACTAACTTATTATTTCAAATCAAAAACCTGCAAACGATAACCTGGTGCAAGCACGCTGGTTTCGATATTTTTGAAACGTTTGTGAATAACAAGACAGGCACTTGGCACGCATATAAATACACATGGCATTTCATCATGAATAATTTCCTGAATCTTTTTGTATAATTCGTTGCGTTTTTTCTCATCGAAGGTTGTTCGAATTTCATCGATGATTTTATCGGTTTCTGCATTTCCAAAACCAGTTCTGTTAGAACCGTCTGGCGTGTCGGATGAGGTATGCCATACCTGTTTCAGGTCATCTAGATTTGGACTTGTGTTGTTCCAACCGCTGCAAACTACATCGTAGTTGCGGGCTTTCACTTCATCCATATAAGTTTGCCATTCTCTCACTTCCAATTCAACTTTAATACCAGCCTGTTTTGCAGCCTCCTGGAAAAGCAGTCCGATATTTTTACGGATTTCATTGCCCTCATTGTATTTGAATCTGATAATCATCTCGGTTTTTTTGCCGCCGATATTTTTATCTACCACACCATTTTTATCAGTATCGGTCCAACCTGCATCTGCCAAAAGTTTTTTAGAGGCTTCAACATCGAATTTAACCTCCTTAATATCATTATTATAATAAGGTTTTTTGGGATTGATTGGTGAATTACACTTGATGGCCAACTCGCTATACAAACTTGTGATAATATCTTCTTTGTTAACGAGATGTGCAAGTGCTTTCCTTACACGTTTGTCGCTAAATTTTGGATTTTTGGTGTTGATACCCAAATAGATACAGTTAAAAGTTTCGGGTGTTGACAAATCATATAATTTTTGAAAGTTGTCATCTTCTTTCAATTCAATGAATTTTCTGGGTTTCAACAGTCGAAGTACATCGAGGCTTTCGTCTTGTGCATTTGTAATGGCAGTACCTTCGTCGCTTACTACTTTAAAGGTAATTTTCGGTGGTACAGCCTTCATAACCGGATTATCCTTCAATTTATCGCCCCACCAGTTTTTCTTACGGTCGAGTACAAGGTACTGTCCGTTTTTCCATTCTGTAAACTTATAAGGGCCTGCACCAACAATAACCTGACGATCGAATTTTGGATCATTGAACTGATCGGCAAAACGTCCAAGTTCATCATTAGAAGCCAATTCAGAATATTTGGCATTCAGGTTTTTAATGCTGATTTTTTTGAGTAGACCTTCCGGATCATAAATATGTTCAGGGATAATCTGCAAATCTCCTGAAGATTCCTCCGCCGAAAAATAACGGTCTTTTGAGTAAATAGTAAACTTTTTATTATTTGATTCATCAACTACGATATCCTTGACAAACTCAAAGTAAGGCTTTTTCTGACCAGAGTTCACCATTGGAACTTTAATAGTCTTGATGGTAAAAATATAATCGTAAGCAGTTACAGGCTTACCGTCGTCCCAAACTGCTTCTTTTGCAATTTCATAGGTGAGCGACATACCACCTTTATATTCTCCTTCTGTAATCTCCTTAATTTCAGGGCGTTTGAGCGCCAGCTGAGGAACGAGCTGAAGGGTTTTCTGATCAAATTCGAGCAGACGCGAAAAGATAAGGTTATTAATATTTTGTGCATGATCACTTACCGAAGTGATTGGGTTAAGGCTTTCCGGTTCGCTTAACAGCCATACGGTGACTGAAGGATCATTGGCTTTTTTGCTGTTCATTTTCGATCCACCGCTGTTGCCTTTTCCATTATCGCCGTTGCAAGCTGTCAGAAAAACAGCGCTCACAATGGACAAACCCAAAAACTTTACAAATTTTATGGTGTTCATACTTTTATTAGAATTATTGATAATTTTTTGAATATACCTACTGAAATTACAAACTCGTGACACAAAATTAAATTTTTTTTGGTTTTGAAAGTAAAAAATTTCTACTTTAATGCAATTCGAGCCAAAAATATCACAAAACATCTAAAAATGACCATGGAAAACAGCTCAAAAATAAAAGTACTTATAAGCGGTGCAGCAGGTCTCGTCGGTCAATCGCTCTGCAAAATGCTGGAGCAAAAGGGTTATGAACCCATAATTCTAAGCCGAAAAAAAAACGACAAAGGTTCATACAGAACGATAGTTTGGGATTTGGAAAAACAACAGATTGGAGATGAAGGCGAAACAATTGAGGCCGACTACATCATTCACCTCGCCGGAGCTGGCATTGCCGACAAAAAATGGAGCGAGAAAAGAAAATCCGAAATCATCTCGAGCCGGGTCGATGGGGCTGCCTTACTGGCAAAACTCATTTCGGGCATGAAACAGAAACCCAAAGCATACATCTCTGCTGCTGCTATCGGCATCTATGGTAACAGAGGCGAAGAATTGCTCGACGAAAACTCCCCTATCCGCAAAGAAAGTTCCGAGTTTTTAGTACAATCCTGTATCGCCTGGGAGGATTCTGCAAAAAAAGTTAGCGAGATGGGTATCAGAACAGCACTACTGCGCATCGGTATTGTCCTATCAACCCGTGGTGGTGCCCTCACAAAGATGCTGCCCTCTTACAAATTCGGTACTGGAGCATATTTCGGCAATGGGCAGCAGTACTTTTCATGGATTCATATCGAAGATCTTTGCCGAGCCTTTGTTTTTATGATAGAAAATGAAAACTGCTCGGCAGCATACAATGCCACTGCGCCAAATCCAGAGAGAAACAAGGTTTTAGCCAAAAAAATTGCTGAAGCGAAAAAACAATCGGCCCTGCTCCTACCCGTTCCCGCCTTTGCACTGAAATTGGCTATGGGTGAAATGTCGGCCATTGTGCTCGATAGCGCCAATGTGCAACCCAAACGCCTGCTCGCAGAAGGCTTTGAATTTAAATTTCCTGATTTAAAGGTGGCGATTGAGGATTTGTTGGAGAGGGGCGTTTGAGATTGTTAATTTTTAGATGGCTTCAAAAAATGACTACATCAAATAATGTGAAAAAATTTCTATTTTTACAAAATGTACAACAAATAATCTATTCAAATTCATAATGAAAAAAGAAATTTATTTTAAGATTAACAGCGATTATAATATAAAAGAAATTGAAACACCTGTTTCACAATCAAATGCTTTATATTTCATTAAACTATACTGGGCTGGGAGAACACATACGACTTCTTACAATAATACATTTTATTTATATGAATTAGCATCTTTGATAGTAATTTAAATCCTACAAATATAAAAATCGGAAAATTTAAAATTAAAAATATTTATCATCCATATTCAAACGCTACTCAAGATATTCTTAATTTTATTTTTGTTGATTGTTCTGGAGTAATAGTAGAAAAAGCATTTCATGTTCTTATTTTAAATAATTTAGTAAGCGCTGTAAATTTTCTAATAGATAAGCAACATTGTAACACATTTAGAGAATATGATTTAGAACAAAAAATAAAGTTCATGCAAGATAGAGTAAATAAGTTTCAGAACAAGTTTCAAAAGATAAAAGATGTTATAGAATTAGATGATGAAAGTGACTAGAAGCTAAGAATACTTAAGTCAAATAGTGAACTATTTCCAATCCCCAAAAACACAAAACGCCCTTACGGGCGTTTCCAAATTTACGTCGAGACGACTGGACTCGAACCAGTGACCCCTACCATGTCAAGGTAATACTCTAACCAGCTGAGCTACGCCCCGTAAATATTTAGGATTGCAAAAATACAACAATCGCCAATAAAAACAAATTTCACTTTGATAAAAATTCCTCTGCAGTTAAAAAATAATTGAATCTATGTTTTAATATCCCTAACTTTGTAAATCCAGGAACTGACTTCAGACCCCGCAAGCACAAGTTCTCAAAAACCAACTATTTTTATTACGAGTTTCCAAAAGTCCAAATACCATCTCGTTCTCCAAACGAGACCAATTACCAATAAACCAGCTGCCAAGCAAACACCATGAATAAATACACCCTCCTAATTCTAATAGCACTTATAGCAATCAGGCTCAGCGCACAGCAACATATCCCAAAAAAAGTTTATAAAAACAATCCTGCCAGCGACAGCGCAAGCGGAACACTCAAGCCTTACGATACAAAAGCAAACGCTGCCTATAAAGGATATACCATAAAAAGTTTTTATCTTACAATGAGGGACAGCACAAAACTAGCCGTTGACCTCTATCTTCCCAATGGGTTAAAAGCAGGCGATAAAATACCTTGTATTTTGCACCAGACCAGATATTGGAGAAGACCGCAAATTCGTTTTCCTTTTAACCTTTTCACAAATGGGTTAATCGGAAGAACGGCTGATATGATCAAGGTATTCATTTCCAATGGTTACGCTATCGTAAACCTCGACGCAAGAGGATCGGGAGCGTCTTTTGGTTATCGCGAACACCCCTGGTCGGATGATGAGGTAAAAGATGGAGCCGAAGTTTTAAACTGGGTTTGCAAACAGTCATGGTCGAACGGAAAAAGTGGGTCGATGGGCGTTTCATACGGAGGAACTGCCGCAGAATTTCTAGCATGTAATCATCATCCCTCCCTCAAAGCCATTGTGCCCATGTTTTCACTTTTCGATGTTTATGAGGACAATGCCTTTCCCGGCGGAATGCACAATGTCTGGTTTACAAGAGGTTGGGGTGAGGCCAATGCCAAGATGGACCAAAATAAACTGCCTGCAAACTATGAAAAACATAAATGGCTCATAAAAGGCGTTGCGCCGGTAAAAAAAGAAAAAAGAACCCTAAAAAAAGCAGTGCGGTCGCACTGTAACAATAAAAACGTACATGAAGCGGCACAAAGCATAGACTACCGGGACGAACTGCCAACTAAGGAAATCTCCTGCAGGGTCGACAAATTCAGTCCGCACAATTACACCGATAAACTCAATGCATCTGCGGTGGCTGTTTACTCATACAGCGGCTGGCAGGACGGCGCTTATCAGCATGCAGCAATCAAAAGGCACATGAATTTAAATAACCCACAAAATAAACTTATTATAGGTCCCTGGGAACATGGCGGAGCTTTCAACATTAGTCCTTTTACCAGAAGTAACGCAGGTTTCGATCATGCAGCTGAATTACTAAAATTCTTTGATTTTCACCTGAAAGATATACAAAACGGACTCTACGAAGAACCAAATATACACTATTTCACCGTTGGTGCTGAAAAGTGGCAGGGTGCAGAAATTTGGCCGCCGAAATCCACAGTTCATAGCTTATTTTTTGACCAAAATAATACTTTATCAGAAAAAATATCCCCAACAGAAGACAGTTCTGCAATTATAGAAAAAAATAGCTTTGGTAGCGGAGAGATAAACCGTTGGACAGCCGTGAACGGAAAAGTATTGAGCCCTTTTACTTATCTTGGGTGGAAAGAGCGAAGCGATCAATTACTTCATTTCAAATCAGCACCACTCCCGAATAAATTAGAAATTAGCGGACATCCAACCGTGAACATTTACAGCAGTATGAATACTTGCGATGGTGCACTCTTTGTTTACCTGGAGGAAGAGGACAGTCTTGGAAATATCTATCACGTTACAGAAGGTCAATTGAAAGCAAGTCATCGCAAAATCACCGAAAATGGTATTTACTGTGAAGCAGTTACACAACGTAGTCACAGTTATAAAGACGAGGAAACCGTTAATCCAAATCAGGTTTTTGAAATGCATTTCGATCTGCTGCCAATTTCATGGGAGTTTAAAAAAGGCAGTAAAATCAGGATTTCCATTTCGGGTGCAGATAAAGATATTTTTGAAATTATCAATCCAGAAGGTTATGAAATTGACATTTACCATAGTGTAAAATATCCATCCAGATTAAATTTGCC
Source organism: Saprospira sp. (assembly GCA_044379045.1). Classification (GTDB taxonomy): domain Bacteria; phylum Bacteroidota; class Bacteroidia; order Chitinophagales; family Saprospiraceae; genus Saprospira. The sequence continues at coordinate 548 of JBIPOO010000124.1, read as the reverse complement.
GCTTATTCCAAAAAAATAGCCCGAATTCAAAATCTGATTTTTATACTCGATCGGGACAATCTTTCTCATGCTTTCGAATAGAAACAAAACAGAAAAGGGCCTTCGCAATGAAAGCCCTTTTTACTGATCAATATAGCAACGCTTTAGCTGATGATATCAAATCCTGTATATTTTCTCAAAGCCTCAGGAATTACAATTCCTTCAGGTGTTTGATTATTCTCGAGCAGGGTGGCTACTATACGGGGCAGCGCCAGCGCCGAACCATTGAGCGTATGTGCCAATTGAGTACCTTTTCCATCTTTAGTTTTGAAACGAAGTTTTAGGCGATTCGATTGGAAAACATCAAAATTAGAAACGGAAGAAACCTCTAACCAGCGTTTTTGAGCAGCAGAAAAGGTTTCGAAATCAAATGTCATAGCAGAAGCAAAACCTGTATCTCCACCACAAAGTCTGAGGATGCGGTACGGCAGACCCAATTTATGTAAAAGGCCTTCTACATGCGCTATCATTTCCATGTGTCGGTCATGCGAACGGTCGGGATGTTCAAT